>JBEVJJ010000293.1:0-13557 GCA_040510255.1 Nitrospiraceae bacterium
GGTCCCACTCCAATTGAGACCACCCCCTTTTGCCCAAGGTAGCGGTCATCACAGACCTTCGTCCGTCGAGGGGAATTACCCGATGGGACTACTCACGCTTCTTAACCTTTTCGAGCTTGCAGCGTACGCAGGTCCAGATCTCTGCCCCAGGCTGTGTGCTTGCACTCCGCTTCATCACACTGCCACACCGCGGGCATTTCTCCACAGCAGGAGTGGTCATGATCGAGCTTGCTGACCGATGACTGGATGAACCATCACTTTCCTCTTGGGAGCATCCCTTTCCGGTCCAGCTCCTCGAGGTGCTCCTCGAACAGATCCGTCACATATTGGGCCAAGCTCTGTTGATTGAGGGCTGCCATGGCCTTCAGTTTGGCCTGCATCGTTCGAGGCACCCCCCGGATAAACAGCACCGAGGTGTCGTCTTTGTCGTGATCTGAGCGGCTGGACTTCGGCATGCGACGCTAACATACGCTAGCACTCTTTCCTCGTCAAGTTAGCTTGACAAGTATGCTGTCACGTGCTAACATGCTAGCGAGTGCAATCACCGAAGGAGGTATGAGCCATGAAGATGCAGCGTGTGATGATCCAGCTGCCAGCCGACCTTAAAGCCCAGTTACAGGCCATGCGCGGGCAGGGCACCACCATCAGTGGATATGTTCGCAGTTTGATTGAACGCGCCCTGCACGAGAGGGGAGGAAGATGAGGGGATGGAATGGCCAGGCCAATGGATCGTCATCTTGACTGGGGGGAAGCGTGACGGCAGTCCGATGAAGGGACCGCCGTCACCCGTGATGTTATTGGTCCCGCTGCAGCGTGGTCACATGGCCCTTATCCGTCACATAGGCTTTCACCATGTCCCCTTCCTTTACGGTGTCCATCTTGGAGCTCTTGTCCACATGCACCTGGTGCTCTTTTCCATCATTGTCCTTGATGACGTAATATTCGCCACTCTTCTTCATCAACATCCCCTTGACCGTTTCTTTGGTGAAGCGCTCGGACATAGATGGGCTGGCTTCCTTCTCCTTCATCGGATCAGAGGCCGTGCAACCACCAAAACTGAAAGCTGACAGAATGACGAAGACTCCTAATACACGACGCATTGTACCTCCTGGGCTGTAAGTGAACCGTGTGTTTAGCATGGGCGAGTAGACAACCTTACACAATAGGCAGCCGATTGGCTGTGAAAGGAGAGCGGTATGGCACGACTGGGACGAAGGGATCGAGGTTTGCTGGTCAAGATCAGAGATGGCAGGCAGGTATGGTATGTGCGGCTCTACCACCATGGTCAGGAACGGCGCTTTGGGAGTTTCGCCACAAAGACAGCGGCCAGGGACTTCTACGAGAAGGCCAAGCTCGAGCAAAAGGAAGGGCGATTCTTTCCCGAGCGGTTTCAGCACGGTGGCTATGAACTGGTCCAGATCTGTATCGATCGCTATGAGCAACTCTGTGCGAACAAGAAATCGCGAAAGGATCAGCGATACTTTGCCCAATGGTGGCGGTCACGCTTTGAGGGGAAGCGTCTGAACACCATCTCTGCTGTGGTTCTGGAAGACATTCGTCAGCGCCTGCTCTGCACCGGCCTGACCCCTCAACGGGTCAATCGGTACTTTGCCTGGTTGCGTGCGTGCCTCAATGTGGCGGTTCGAGAGGGGAGACTGATGAATAATCCGGTGAAGAGCCTCAAGATGTTTAAGGAATTCAAGGGCCGAACACGGTTCTTAAGTTCCGAAGAGGAAGACAGACTCTTAGCCGCCCTCGGTGCTCCATACGACGCTTGGACGCGGTTTGCGATTCTGACGGGACTCCGTCAGGAGGAACAGTTCAGCCTGAAGTGGGTCGAGGTGGATCTAGAGCGAAATTTGATCACCTTGCCGGCGACCAAGGCAGGCGATATTCAGTATGTTCCCGTCACGCAGGAGGCGAAGGACATTCTGCGCGGTTTCGATTCCTGGCAGCGGTCCGTCTGGGTATTTCCTTCGCTCAATTCATCGACCCATGTGGACGCACGCAACTTTTATCGTCGGATCTTCCTGCCAGCCGTGAGACGGATCGGCCTAGAAAATGTGACCTGGCATGCCTTACGCCACACCTTTGCGAGCCGGTTGGCGATGGCCGGCCACGGTGACGGTACGATTGCTGCCCTGCTTCGGCATTCTGGAACAGCCTTGGTGAAGCGCTATGCGCATCTCTCAGATACACACCTCCGCCAGGCCATGGAGGGTGTCTCTCAGTTTGGAAGGCCAGACCGCCAAGCTGTGGTTTCCGACCACAAAACGGGCTCGATTGCAGATCCAACCGTGACAGAAACCGGAACCGCAGAAGTGATGCGAGGGAAGAAGAGTAGTTAAGTGGCGGGTTTATTTGGTGGCGGTGACCCGGATCGAACGGGTGACCCGCGGCTTATGAGTCCGCTGCTCTGCCAACTGAGCTACACCGCCAGCATTGAGATCGATGTGAGCTTATACCACTGAGGAAAGCTTGGCGTAAAGGTCCTTGCGACAGTGCTGGCTGTGGGATAACAAGTTCCGAACCGTTCAATCACACGCCTCCAATCAAACGCCTCCACTCAGGAACCAACCACAACATACGAGCCCTGCTTCGATGCCCGTGGCAGACTAGGGAATCTACTAGGTGTACTTTTTGCTCCCGTTCCGTCATGCTCCCCCCATGCAAAGGCGTCGACAACGAGTGTTAGGCATCATCATGGCCGGCGGCAAGGGGGAGCGCCTAATGCCCTTGACCGCCTTCCGGAGCAAGCCTGCGGTCCCCTTCGGAGGAAAGTACCGGATCATTGACTTCGTGCTGAGTAATTTCGTCAATTCCGGCGTGCTGGCAATTTACGTGCTCGTCCAGTATAAGTCGCAATCCCTGATCGAACATCTGCGACAAGCCTGGCGGATCGGCGGTCGGATCAAGAACAACTTCATTACTGTCGTCCCACCGCAGATGCGGTCGGGAGACGGATGGTACGAGGGGACGGCAGACGCAGTCTATCAAAATATCAATCTCATCAATGATTTTGATCCCGATGTCGTGGCGGTCTTCGGCGCCGACCATATTTATCGCATGGACATCAATGAGATGGTGCGCTTTCACATTGAACGGGAAGCGCACGTGACGGTCGCGACCCTTCCGGTTTCGCTCGCCGAATCCAAGAGTTTCGGCATCGTCGAAGCCGATTCGACTTGCCGGATCGTCGGCTTTGAGGAAAAGCCGGCCCACGCCAAGGCCATGCCTCATGATCCCCAACGGGCCTTCGCCTCCATGGGAAATTACCTCTTCGATAGAAATCTTTTGATCGAGGTTCTCCAACAGGACGCGTCCAAACCCGGGTCCCACGACTTCGGTCGCAATATCATTCCACGATTGTTGAATTCCCATCGAGTCTATGCCTACGATTTTCAGGACAACTCCGTTCCGGGTTTGAGATCCTATGAGGAAGCCGGGTACTGGCGGGATGTCGGGACATTGGACGCATATTGGCAGGCCCATATGGATCTTCTCGGTGAGAAGCCGATCTGTGATCTTCGCAATGATCAATGGCCGATCCTGACGGATTCATACGATGGTCCTATGGCCAGCCTGGTCCGCACCAGGGTGGACGAGTCCATGGTGGGTCAAGGAGGCCAGATTTTGGAAGCCGATATTCGACGCAGCGTGATCGGTCGCGGCGTGCGCATCGATGCCGGGGCTCAGCTCGAGGGATGCATCATTGCGGACGGAGTCTGTATTGGCGCCGGCGCTCGGCTGCGCCGGGTCATTGCCGACCGGTTCAGCATTATCCCGGCCGAACTTGACCTCGGCCATGACGTGGCCCGTGATCGCGAGCGATTTCACGTGTCGTCTTCCGGACTCGTCGTATTGCCGAGAAACTATGCCGTCCGGTCAACGGTGACCCAAAGCCTGACCTGATTCACCCACGCGCATGCCCGCAAACTCGACCATAAGAATCCCTACCGCCACATATCGTCTGCAGTTCAACCGCTCGTTCACATTCAATCGTGCTCGCGCATTGGTGCCGTATTTTCACGCGCTGGGAATCAGCGATTGTTATGCCTCACCCTTCCTGCGCGCGATGCCAGGCAGCATGCACGGATACGATGTCATCGACCCGACCACCCTGAATGGTGAGATCGGATCGGAACAAGAGTTTGCCGAAATGGCAGAGACTATGCGTTCGCATTCGATGGGGCTTATCCTGGATCTCGTCCCCAATCACATGGGCATCGGTAAAGTCCTCAATGCTTGGTGGCGGGATGTCCTCGAGAACGGCCCAAGTTCGCGGTATGCGGATGCCTTTGACATTGATTGGCATCCGATCAAGCGCGAGCTCGAGAACAAAGTGCTTCTGCCGATCCTTGGCGATCAATACGGAACTGTGTTGGAGAACCAGGAGATCCAAATACGGTTTATTGACGGCGTCTTCCTCCTAGAGTACGGAGACCAGATACTGCCTCTGGCCCCGAAGTCATGGCTGCACTTGTTGTCACATGAACTGGATCGTCTGACCAATACGGACGCTCCGGAGGTGATCGAACTTCACAGCATTATCACGGCGCTTCGTCATTTGCCTTCACAGCACGAGCGGAACCCGGACAAGGTGACCGAACGCTATCGAGAAAAGGAAGTCATCAAGCGACGGCTGGCGACATTGGTCGAGCAAGCGCCTGAGATCCATCGCTTTATCATCGATAACGTCCGGTATTTCAATGGCATAAAAGGGAAGCCAGAGAGCTTCGATTTGCTCGATACCGTGCTTAATGGACAGCCCTACCGCTTGGCGTCCTGGAAAGTCGCATCGGAAGAGATCAACTATCGGCGCTTTTTTGATATCAATGAGCTCGCGGCTATTCGGATGGAAGAGCCACGGGTGTTCCAGGAGGTCCATGAACTGGTCTTCTCGTTGCTCAAACAACGCGCCGTTACTGGTTTGCGCATTGATCATGTGGACGGACTGTATGATCCTGGTCTGTATCTGAAAGAGTTGCAATCGTGGGCCCGGTCGGAATTGAAGCTGGTTTTAAGCGACCCGCAGAGACCACTTTTCATCGTCGTGGAGAAAATCCTGGGTGATAAGGAGCCATTGCCTCATGATTGGCCGGTATACGGTGCCACCGGATACGAATTTCTCATTCTCGCAAACGGACTCTTCGTTGACCAGCGCCATGAGCGACTGTTCACGGATATCTACCAGCGGTTCACCGGGCGACGGGATTCCTATGAAGATCTGGTCTACGAATCCAAGAACCTCATCATGCGCATGTCCATGGCCAGCGAAGTCAACGTGCTGGGTCACAGCCTGAATCTCTTGTCAGAACGCGACCGCCGCTCGAGAGATTTCACACTGAACAATCTCACAGATGCGCTCAGGGAGATCATCGCCTGTTTTCCCGTCTACCGCACCTATCTCACCGATGGGACAGAACCTGCCGAAGAACGAGATCGTGCCTATATTCATGCTGCCGTGGCCCACGCCAAGCGGAGGAATCCAGAGTTGAGCGGTCAGGTCTTCGATTTTGTCCGCTCGATTCTCTTGAAACGAGCGGACGCGCGAACCGAACAGGATCGGATGGACCAGATGCGTTTCGTGATGAAATTTCAGCAAACCACCGGCCCCGTGATGGCGAAAGGGATCGAGGATACGGTGTTCTACGTCTACAATCGCCTGACGTCGCTGAACGAGGTCGGTGGATCCCTGGACCGGTTCGGGTTCTCGCCCGCTGAGTTCCACGGCCGGATGCGAGAAAGACAGGAGCAGTGGCCGTCGTCTTTGTCCGCCTCGTCGACGCACGACACAAAACGTAGCGAGGACGTGAGGGCACGTATCAACCTTCTGTCGGAGTTCCCGAACCGGTGGCGCGAATCAGTCGGACGATGGAGCAAATGGAACAAGAAATATCGCATCGAGATCGAAGGACAACCGGCTCCCGATCGAAATGATGAATATCTCCTCTACCAAACACTGGTGGGCGCCTGGCCGTTGGTTGACCTGGATGATGATGAACACCGGACATTCTGCGAGCGAATTCTCGTCTACATGAAGAAGGCGATTTACGAGGCGAAAGTGCATACGAGCTGGATCAATCCCCATCAAGATTACGATGAAGCGGTCCGTCGATTCGTGTATCAGGTGCTCGATCGCAAAGAGAACCGGGCGTTTCTGGATGATTTTCTCAGGTTTCAAAGAGAGATCGCCCACTATGGACTGTTCAATTCGTTGTCCCAGCTCCTGGTGAAGATTGCAGCACCCGGCATACCAGACATCTACCAGGGAATGGAGTTGTGGGATTTCAGCCTGGTGGATCCGGACAATCGTCGACCGGTGGATTATGAGCTTCGAATGAGCATCCTCGACGACATGAAGCGAGAGATCGAAACCGCTGGTACTGATCGACGGAAATTGGTTGGACATCTCCTGGACCAGCAGATAGACGGGCGGATCAAGTTTTATGTGACCCTGGTCGGACTCCAGGCTCGGCGTACCAATCCGCAGGTGTTCCTAGAAGGTCGGTATGTCGCTCTGGAAGGCCAGGGTTCGAGAAGCCAACATGTCTGTGCCTTTGCACGAGTGCATGAGGCGAAGACCATTCTCGCGGTGGTCCCGCGCCTACTCGGCGGGTTGATGTCGGAGACCAAGAGCGCCGCTCCGGTGGGAGCGGACGTCTGGCAGGATACTTGTCTCCTCCTGCCCGATGACGAACCGGGAGTCGAGTACCTCAACCTCTTCACCGGTCATATCATACGTCCGGATATGCGTGATGGACGGTCAACGCTTCGGCTCCAGCACATCCTTCAAGATTGTCCTGTCGCACTGCTCGAGCGCTTCCCGCAGGGAGTGGAGGGATACACCTGACCGGCATTGCACAGAGCGCTCTCGCGCGACCTAGGGATTATCCCAGTTGGACTGAATGACCGGTATGGTACGTTGCACACACTCGAGAGAGACAATAATAGTGGGGCGAGAGGCACCTCCGACTGCTGACCCCAAGGGGGCCCGAAAAAACGTGTGCGAAGGAGGCGAGCATGGAGTCTTCAAAGAGCGGAGCTTCAAGCAAATTGGCGGGAATGACGGGGACGCCACGGCAAGATTGGGACGAATCTTCTCAAAGGGATAATGCCGGCGCCGATTTCCTGGGTACAAAACCCTTTGGTCGTGACGATCAGGCTGCTGATGAGTGCATCGCCGGCATTCACCGGAGCGCAGGCGAAGATCAGGACGTACAGGGTCATCGCCCGTCGCAGGTAGGCGCGGACTTCTCACCTCTCGTAAGAGACGTGTTGAAAGAAGCAGAGGCATTGGTACGCCGGTATCCATGGCCGACCCTGCTCATCGGATTCGCCCTGGGCTACTTGCTGTCGAGCGGCCGGGAGAAATGACGTATGGCCAAGGAGACGTTACATCCAGTGCCGTCGATCGCTCGTTTGATCAGTGACCTTCTTGCTGACCTCCGAACACTTATGCAGCAGCAGGTCCAGCTTTTCCGGCATGAAATCGAGGCGGAAGTCGATAAGGTAAAGAAGGCCTCGATATGGCTCGCGGTGGGCGGAGCCTTGATAGGGCTCGGTGGATTGGTCTGTATTATTGCGCTCGTCCATCTGTTGGAGGCTGTGACCGGACTCCCGTTGTGGGCCTGTTACGGAATTGTCGGAACCTTGCTTGCCGGGGGGGGCTTCATTTTGGTGAAATTGGCCATAACACTCAGCGGGAAGGTGCATGCGCTTCCCGTCCAGACCATACAAACCATGAAGGAAGATGCCCGATGGATCAAAGAACAACTCGCATCGAACAAGACATAAATGATATCGTGCACACCCGTGTCGCAATCGCCGAGAAGCTGGAAATGCTGGAGCAGCAGGTGGAACAAAAGATGGAACGGTCGAAAATCGCAGTGCAGGATCTGGTGGACCACACGGCGGGAGTGGTGGGGGACATGGTGCACAAGACCAAACAGACGCTCGATCCTCTTCATCAGTTTGGAGAACGACCATGGGTAATGCTCGGAGGAGCCGTGATGCTCGGATATCTCGCCGGGAGGATGGAAACCCGGTTACGATCATCCGGAGTGTATCCCTACTATACCGGCCAGGCGCCGCATGAGGCGCCGGTAATGCCGTCCTCCCAACAGAACGATGAAGCTCGCCGCGGCGTGTATCCCTTCTATCCGGCGGTGGGAGGCCAGCGAGCCCGAGAATCGGACTCGTCTCGCGGAAGCGGCAGCGCCTCTTCCCTTCTTCAGGATCTGTCCAAAGAGATGATGGAAGAATTGGATCAGGTAAAGGCCGGACTGATCGAGGCTGGTCGCGGCTTCATCCGGGATGTCACGTCCCAAATCATCCCGACCATCCTCCGCTCGCTCAGCGAGAGCACTTCTTCGAGTCATCGCTCCTCAGCACCTCGCGCACGATACCCTTCATCCGATCGCTGAACGACGCAACTCACAATCGTCGAGCTGGCGTCCGGCCGTTGTGCCGTCGGGAAAGATATGTTTTTTGGTGAAGGTGAGCACCAACTTGCTGCGTGGGCGCCAAAAATCGGCACGGCTAGCCTTATTGTGGTCAGGTTTTGGCTCGTCAGTGTGGGGATACGTCGGCTCATCACTCGTCTGGCTTCCAACACCGATCTCGATACCAAGTCTGTGATGAAACTGACGGGTCGCGTGGTGTCGACCGCAGTCTTATTGTTCGGGTTGGTCACGGCTCTCGGGACAGTCGGGGTCAATGTGTCTGCTCTGCTCGCAGGCCTGGGGCTTACCGGCTTCGCATTGGGATTCGCGATGAAAGATGTTCTGTCAAATCTGATGTCCGGCGTCCTGATCCTCTTCTACCGTCCGTTCAGTGCCAACGACCATATCACCGTGATCGGATTGGACGGGGTGGTGACTGAAATCGATCTCCGCTACACCAAACTGGAAAAGGAGGGTCAGACTTATTTGATCCCCAATTCACTCCTGATCACGAATACGATCGGCATTATGTCTGAGAGCAGACGACCGGTCGCGGCGCAGGTGACTCCTCGCCTTTGAGCATTGACCAGTGCCTGGATGGCAACGTCCTTCCGAAGCATGGATGAGTCACATTTCATGAGACATGGCTGGATAGCATGGGTCGTCGGGATTCTTGCCGTCGTGCTGGCGCTCGTCATCGGCTCCGTCTTCCTCATGGATGAGCCGGTACGTCGCTATATTGAGCATCAAGTCAATCGGCAGTTGCACGTGTATTCCCTCCATGTCGGGAAGCTAGACCTGCATCCCCTTGCCCTTTCACTGGATCTGGAGAATGTGAGCATTGTTCAGAATCGCCATCCCGATCCTCCCATAGTCGTGATTCCGCAATGGCATGCCAGCCTGCAATGGACCGAGTTGATGAAGACCAATATCGTCAGCGATCACGTGATCAAACACCCTGTTGTAAACGTGACGCGTTCCCAAGTGAAATCGGAACTGGCAAATCCAACAAAGAGCGGGTGGCAGGATGCGCTACGCGCGATCTTTCCCGTGCGCATCAATGAACTCAAGGTTGAAGATGCCGAGGTGACCTATTTCGATCATCCGAAAGCCCGGCCCTTGAAATTGAGTCACCTGCAATTCGAAGCTGGAGATATCAGTAATCGTGCCCAGGAACAGGACTATCCCTCGACGATCCGGTTCGACGCCCAACTCTTCAAGGCTGGCCGTGTCACATTTGGCGGGAGGGCAAACTTCCTGACCAAGCCGTTGCTCGCCCTGAACGGTGATTTCACGCTCGAGCGCGTGCTGATCGAGGACCTGATTGGACTGACCGGCCGGTATAATGTTCAATTGAGAAGCGGTCAGCTCCAGGCAGAAGGACAGGTGGAATATGCTCCATGGAAAAAGACCGCCGATATCAACCACTTTCTGCTGGAGGATGTGAAGGCAGACTATGTCTACCGGAAACATCCCCGCGACGAAGCAGGACGCGAGGAAGTGGTCGCGACGGTCAAGGAGATGCAACGGAAAGACGAGGTGACGGTCTATGTGAAACACGGGAAGGTGCTGCACAGTGAGTTTGGCTTCGTGAACAAATCGACGAATCCGGAATATCGAGTGGTCATGATGGACGTTAATGCTGAGTTCGACAATATCAGCAATCGACTGAAAGAACTGAAGCAGGGCAACGCCGTCGCCAAGGTGACCGGGCTGTTTATGGGAACGGGGCGGACCGTCGCCGCAGGCACGTTTGGAAGAGAGGATCCCAACCCCGCGTTTGATCTTGATGTGCGGATCGTGAAGATGGAACTCAAATCCTTGAATGATGTGCTACGTGCCTATGCTGACATCGATGTCAGCAAGGGCGCATTGTCGTTTTTCAGCCAGTTGTCGGTCAAGGACGGACAGGTGACGGGATACGTCAAACCAATGTTCGGGGACGTCGAAGTCTATGATCCCCAACAGGATAAGGACAAGGCGATGACACGCAAGTGGTATGAAGCGGTGGTGGGGGGGGTCGTCGGGTTGCTGAAGAATCCCCGGACGGAACAGGTGGCCGCACAACCGGATTTGTCCGGGCCGGTGACCAATCCGCAAGCCGATACTTGGCAGATCGTGGCGACATTGATCCAAAACGCTTTTTTCAAGGCCATCCTTCCCCGTCTGGAGCAGGAGCGTGGCCGATCATGAAATCAGAGGTCATGACCGCATCTTTCGAGAGCGCTTCTCCCTCATCCAATCCCTGGAAGCTGGGAGGTTTGACGCTCAAACAACTTGCCTACCGTCTCTGGGAGGAAACTCAACGGGATGAGATTCTCGGGCGCGGCGCACAGCTCGCCTATTACTTCATCCTGTCTCTGTTTCCCGCGCTCATTTTTCTCACCGCGCTGATGGGACTGTTCCCTCTGCAGAATGCCATGCCTGAATTGATGAGGTACCTCCAGAATGTCCTGCCGGAGGATGCGCTCTCGCTCGTGCAGAAGTATCTTGAACAGGTCGTAGAGGGGAGCGGGACCGGATTGCTGTCCCTCGGGCTGCTGGGTGCGCTGTGGGCCTCATCCAGCGGAGTCACAGCGGTCATCGAATCGTTGAATGCTGTGTATGAGGCTAAGGAAACGAGGCCCTTCTGGAAGGTCAGACTGGTCGCGATTCTTCTGACTATCGGGCTCGCTGGGTTCATCATCCTGTCGATCACCCTCATCCTCTATGGCGAGCATATTGGATCATGGCTTGCGAACTTCGTCGGCCTCGGATCCCTGTTCGAAGTCGCGTGGATTCTTCTCCAGTGGCCAGTGGCGATTGCCTTGATGCTCTTTGCCCTGGCGGCGATCTATTACTTTTGTCCCGATGTGGAACAGGACTGGCGATGGGTGACGCCGGGGTCATTGTTGGCCGTTCTCTTATGGCTGGTCGTCTCGTTGGGCTTTAAGGTCTATGTCGACCACTTCGGCGACTATAACAAGGTCTACGGTTCCATTGCCGGTATTATCGTGCTGATGCTGTGGTTCTACTTCAGCGGCGTGGTGCTGCTGCTCGGCGGAGAACTGAACGCGGAGATCGAGAAGGCCGCGCGAGAATCGCAGAACCGGGAAGACAAGGTAGTGCAGGCTGGGCACAGGCAAGAGGGGAGTCCGGTGTGAAGATTTGTCCCTATGATTGCACGGTATGCCTCAAACCGGAGTGCCGCGTGGAAGGATGCGAGCAGACTGGAGACAAGATGATGGACACCTGTGAGGGATGCGGAACGCCCTTTGTTGCCATCCACTATTCCACGCTCTGTGTCACGTGTCTCAACAGCGAGGTTCACGACGCGGTGAAAAAGACGCGTCACGCTCTTGCACGGGTACGAGGTTCACGACGTGCAGAATAATGCACGTCAAGTTTGTGAACGGGTGCGAGACGGTGAGCACCCAGTGTCCCGTGAGCCGGCAGTGTCTTGTGAGCACCAGGTGTCATAAGAAGCTGGCGAACTTTTCAACCTCACGCTACAAGAAGGTCTGATCATGCCGCGTCCATTATGGAAGGGGGCCATCAGCTTCGGGTTAGTCAACATCCCCGTTGTCTTGTATTCTGCCGAAAACCGCAATAGCTTCGATTTGACCATGTTGGATCGGCGCGCGATGAAGCCGGTCGGGTTTAAGCGGTATAACAAGGAGACGGGAAAGGAGGTGGCATGGGATGACATCGTCAAGGGCTACGAGTATGAAAAGGAGCGGTATGTGGTCCTGACCGATGGGGATTTCAGGCGGGCCAACGTCGAAGCGACGCAAACCGTAGACATTGTGGCTTTCGTGAACGCGGAAGAGGTTGCTCCCACCTATTTCGAAACCCCCTACTATCTGGCCCCGGACAAACGCGGGGAGAAGGGGTATGTCCTTTTACGCGAAACCTTGAAGGCGACCGACAAGATGGCCATCGCCACTGTCGTCATCCGTACCAGGCAATATCTTGCAGCCCTCATCCCGAACGGCGAGGGCATCGTCCTGAACACACTGCGGTATAAGAACGAACTTAAATCCGTCAAGAGCCTCGAGTTGCCGTCGGGTAGTTTGAGAGCATCCGGCGTCTCGCCGCGCGAGATTGAGATGGCGAAGAAACTTGTGGATGAAATGACCGACCGGTGGAAGCCGGAGAAGTACCGGGACACCTATCACGACGACCTTATGAAACTGATCGACAAACGGATCAAAGCAGGAAAAACAGAAGTCATTACCGAGGCCACGGCCGGCGAGAAGGAAGCGCGACCGTCGAAGGGGAACGTCATCGATCTGATGGCGTTGTTGAAGCGGAGCGTACAGTCCAGGGGACAGGCACGAGCTCGATCGAAACCTGCGTCGAAAAAGCAGGAACGGCATCCTCCCCGAAAGAGTGCCTGAAGCGTCGTCTCTCTTCCTTAGTTGTCGATGGTCGTCAGCCCTCGCACGGCCTGGATCTCCGGCATCCGCTGCTCCTCGGTTTCGATGCACTTGGTCCAGGGATGCGAAAGGGCCCCCAGGCCGGCCCCGACCATGGCAAACGGCATCGCCACGACAAAGAGCGGGATTCCGATACCGTAGCCGGCCCACATGAGTACGGGGTTATCGTGATCCTCGGCAGCCTGCATCACCTGTTCAGCCGGATATAGCGGGAACGTCCCGTACTCGGTCCCGAGGCTGGCGCTCTCACCCACGGTCCGGCAGCGCGCGTCGCTCAACGCAGGTAATAGGATGAGCGTGCACATGAGCAGCATCGCGTTGATCTTCATTCCGTACCTCCTTCTCTTTCCCATACCGTTCTTCATTTCATCCTCTGCAATACCAGTGGTTTCCCAGGCCATGATGCAATACTCCTTCGTTCACGTCATGAAGTTTTTCTAGCAGGTCGGCCGCCGGGTACGCAAGCCTTGGGCGAGTGGGGTCTCTCCCACCGCCTCCTGTCCAAAAGGAGAGGGGAGATGCCGAGCCAATTACGTTATTACGTTCTGCATAAGTATTGTCTAAAGTATGGTTTGAGGGTTTGCAGAACCAGATTGGATTGGCGCACCATGTGCCGAGGAACTACACATGAGTCCACGTTCAAAAAAATCACGCTAGGGATATTCCCAGTTGGGAGGGCGCTATGAAGCTGTTAC
>JBEVJJ010000294.1:0-12869 GCA_040510255.1 Nitrospiraceae bacterium
AAGAGGCAACACCATAGCGTCAACGATCAGTGAGCAGCCCCCTAGGAAGGACACGAGATGGCCGGATCTCATACACCAGTCTTCCCATGCAGTCCATTTCTCGATTCTATTGTTTCGGCTCGCCTCGAAGCGCTCAAGTTGTTGGCGGATGGGATGCCCGAGCATGTGGTGGTGCTCGATCGGAGTTTGAACGTTGTCTATGCTAATGAGGCCGCCTGGCCTTCAACGTTGCGGCGAGATCCGGGGGGCAGCCTATCCAAATGCTACGAAGCCTTCGTAGGTCGTAATAATCCCTGCCCCTCGTGTCCAGCCACGGATGTATTGGAGAACCGCGAGACACCTGCCGTGTCCTGCTCGGCCGATGCGGATGGGCCACCTTGTGGCATTTGTGAAGCGCTTCCGTTGATGTCTGCGCAGGGCGAGGTTGCGCTGACCCTGGCTCTTTTCAGCGGCCAGTCACGCCGCCTGCAGGTGAACGCAGGTGTCTCGGCCGGTCTTCCAGTCGAGCACAGTAATTTTCGCCTCGGAGCCCTAATCGGGGAAGCGCCAGTCATGCGGGAGTTGTTCCGTATGATTCGCCTCGTCGCAGACAGCACGGCGACCGTATTGATTGAGGGCGAAAGCGGAACCGGAAAGGAACTCGTGGCCCGCACGATCCACCAGATCAGCTATCGGCATGCGAAACCATTTGTCGTGGTTGATTGCGGCTCATTACCGGAAACGTTATTGGAGAGTGAATTGTTCGGACATGTCAAAGGGGCCTTTACCGGCGCTTCGGTCAACAAACGCGGTCTCTTTGAGGAAGCCGACGGAGGCACGATTTTTCTCGACGAGATCGCCGACACGTCCCTTACATTCCAGGCGAAACTCTTGCGTGTCCTGCAGGAAGGAGAAGTGAAGCGCGTCGGCAGCAATTATCCTATTAAAATAGATGTGCGGGTCATTTCGGCGACCAATAAGGATCTGGTCACGCTTCTACAAGCACGGACGTTTCGACAGGACCTGTACTATCGCCTCGCCGTCTTGCCTCTGTACCTGCCTCCATTGCGGCAACGGAGGGCTGACATTCCTCTGCTCGTCTCCCACTTTATTCAGGATGCCTGCGGGCGCCACCACCAGCCTCCCCGCAGAGTACGGGTCGATGCCATGAGATCGCTTATCGAGGCGGAGTGGCCAGGGAATGTGCGTGAACTCCAACACTACATTGAACGGGCCGTGGTCACGACCACGGGTTCTGAGCTGGGCTGCAAGGACCTGATGGCTTCGGGAGATCCTCCGGAGAGAGATCTTCGGACGGTAACCAGGAATGCCGTGCAGGTCGCCGAACGCGAACGTATTCTGGAGGCGCTGCAGCTATCTTTGGGGAATCGTGCGAAAGCCGCCAAAATCCTCAAGATCAGCCGTGCGTCCCTATACAATAAGCTTAGCTTGTATCATGTGGACTAAAGCTCTCTCCGATGGTGGTGCAAATCGGACCTCAACCTCTCTCGACGTCCAGGTAGACGCCGATATCGTGTCGCTCAAGGAACGCCGTGATGACTGCGAGCGAGTTGTCATAGAGTAGGAGTCCGAAGATAATGAGGACGGCCCCGCTCACCTTCGAAACGGCCCCCAGGTATGGTCCGGCCAGCCTGAAATAGGTGAGGCATCGATCCAGTCCCATCGCAGCGGCGAACAACGGCAGCCCCAGCCCCAGCGAATAAAACGCCAGCAATGTCACCCCATCTGCAAGTGTGTCCGTGGTGCTCGCGTAGAGCAGCATGGTCCCGAGAACAGGACCCACACAGGGAGTCCAGCCTGCCGCGAATGTGGCGCCGATCACGATCGATCCTAGATAGCCGGCAGGGCGGGTGCGCAAGTGGACGCGCTTCTCCGCCATCAGGAAGGACAATGTGAAGATGCCCATCAGATGGAGGCCGAACAGAATCATGACCCCTGCGCCAACTTTTCGAATGAGATCCTGATGGTCGGTCAATAGCCGGCCAACGGCACTCGCCGATGCTCCGAAGGCGATGAACACCAGCGCAAATCCCGCGATAAAGAGACACGAATTGGCGGCAATCGACCGTCGCAGTCGACCGCGCTCAGTGGGATTGTTGAGTTGCTCCAGCGAGAGGCCAGTAATATACATAAGATACGACGGAACAAGCGGCAGCACGCAGGGAGACGCGAACGAGAGAAGTCCCGCGAGAAAGGCGGTCATCAGTGAGGTATGGGAAAAAGACTCCGTCATGAGCGTGCACTCCAATGGGGGCGGGAGCAGATTCTGCTCCCGCCCGCGAAGGACTATCATTTGAGTGTTGACAGAAACTCTCGAAACTGAAGATTCTGAAAAATGCCGCCACCGCGATGGAACAAGGCGATGCGTCCTTGGTCGTCGAGCACCACATACGTCGGTGTAGCGTTGATCTTGAATGCTTGCGAGACCCATCGATCCTCGTCGTAGGCGGCAGGAAAGGCGAAGGACTCGGCCCGTTCCTTCACAAAGGCTTCAACATTGCTTCTGGTGTCGGCGAATCCAATCGAGACGACTTCGAGCGTAGTCGGCCGGCCGTCTTCGTAGAACCGGCTGATGGAGGGCAGCTCACGTTGACAGACCTTGCACCAGGGAGCCCAGAAGACCAGCAATGCTGGTTTGCCTTTAAGTGAGGTATTGCTATAGCCGGCGCCGCCGAACGTCACCAGCTCAAAGGGCGGCGTTGTCGCGGCAGCCGCCTCCGCCAACGGAACCTCCGTCCCTACTGCGAATCCAGTGGGACCGGAGAAGACGATCGACAATCCCAGAATTCCCGCACTGATCGAACGCATGGTCATGGTCCTCTCCTTTCACGGCTTGATGTAGAGATAGCCCTGCTGCTGGAGGTCCGCGATCCGTTTGACCGCAACCGGATGCAGCGTGGCGACGAACCCTTTGGCCAGATTGTCGATGGTCTTCCCGAAAAACTTCATCGACACCTGGCACATCTCGGCCTTCGCGCCCTTCTCAATGATCTGATCGAATCGTTTGGTCATCTCGGGATCCATCCGGTCCTTCTCGAAGAGTTCGAGTGCGGGACCGTGGACGACCAGTTCGACGTCGATGTTCTCCGGACCGCCTTCCGCGTCGATGTGTTTGTTGATCAGAGCCAGCGCATATTTCGCGACTTCCGGATCTTTTCCATCGACATGGTAGAGGACTTTGGTTTTTTCCTTCTTCGCACCGTCGGCCGCCTGTAGTGCCGCCGGTGCCGTCGACAACAGGATCATCGCGACCGCCGCCAGTGTGACTCCCAACACCTTTTTGCTTGTTGCTATCCTTATCATGACGCTCCTCCTTGTGTTTGATGAACGATACGCCTCGTGACTCATGCGCACATCCTACCGGCGCACCGGTGGGGCGGGCAGAGGAGAATCCCCCGTTCCTGCGAACAATTATTCCCCTAGCGCTAGGGGAACATGCCTCTATTTGTTGGGGAGACGCTGGGTGTAATACATGGCCGCTTGAGTACGGCGCGTCACGTGCAGCTTCTGGAAGATGTTGCTGAGGTAATTGCCGACCGTCTTGTCGCTGAGATTCAACGACGCGGCGATCTCTTTATTGGTGAGGCCTTGGGCGACCAACGCCAGGACCCGCCGTTCCTGCGGAGACAGAGGATCGCTCTTATCTTCGTCGGTCTCACCGGCCATCGAGTGCATGTGGGCCAGTACCCGCTGAGCCACGCCCCGGTCCAGGATCGACTGCCCACCGGCGACCGTTTTCACGGCGCTCACGAGTTGTTCTCCGCTGACTTCCTTCAACAGAAAGCCGACGGCTCCAGCGAGAATCGTGGCGAGCACGGCATTGTCGTCCGCAAAGGACGTGAGGAACAGGACGGCGGTATCCGGTCGCGACGTCCGAATCGTCCGGCACGCTTCGATCCCGCTGCCGTCGGGAAGGCGAACATCCATCAGCACCACATCGGGCTTGACCCGCAACGCCTCGGCTATGGCGCCGGCCATGGTGCCGGCTTCCCCGACGACATCAAATCCCCCGGTTTCCGCAAAAAGCGTCCGCAGACCAATGCGAAGGACCTCATGGTCGTCGACCAGCAAGATCCGGATGGGCTTGACTTCAGGCCGACGCATGCGATGCCTCTTGCGGTAGATCGAAGACGACGCGGGTTCCCTGGCCCGGTTCAGACACAACGTCGAGTCGTCCATTCAGTCTTCTGGCGCGAGCTGCCATATTTCTGAGTCCGTGTCCTTGGTCCTGTAGGGCGGTGGCGTCAAATCCGGAGCCATCGTCCTCCACGATCAAACGGACATGGTCTTCCTCGAATTGAAGAGAGACCGTGCCTGTTTTGGCGGCAGAATGACGAAGACTGTTGCTCAAGGCCTCGCGGGCAACCGACAATAGGTGCGATGCTTGTTCAGGGGTGACTCGATCGGCGGCCAGCGGATCAACCGCCAGCCGGAAAGGGAGCTGGACAGGGCTTGCCATACTCTTGACCAGTGAGGCGAATGCGGTTTCGAGTTCTCGTCCGGTTGTAATGGGCGGCTCCAGGCCCACCAGATACCCTCGCAAGTCGCGGATCACCAACTTGAGATCGGCGATCGCCGCTCCCAACTGACCGATCACCTCCTTCGCAGGGACGCGGATGAGCCGTTGACAACGTTCGAGATTCAAGGTCACCGCGAAGATGGACTGAATAATACCGTCGTGAAGATCCTGTGCCATCCTCTCGCGGTCATCAAGGCTCCGGCGCAGGTGCTGCTCGCTCTGCCGCAATGCTCCTTCAACGCGTGTCGTCTGCTCCAAGGAGGCTTTCAGGTCTGAGATCGTGCGGAGATAGCCGCGACTGACTTCCCAGAGGACCAGCAGATAGGCGGTCAGGCGAAGGATATGCCAGAACCACCAACGATGGTCCCAAGGGACCGAGTACATGAACACCAGCTCGGCGACGCCGAACATGAGGGCCAGAGACGCAAGAAGAAAGTCTTCGGGCCGTTTCGATTGCCGGTAGTCCAGAAGAAGGCGCGCGGTCGCCGCGAGAAAGAACAAGCAGGCCAGACTTTGTGGCGCCACCGCGGTCGGGGTAAATCGGCCGTCGCGCATCATCTCCGGGATCTGATCCGGGAACGCGAGCGCCCAGGCTCCGAACATCGACGCTCCTACCGTCACTCCCCATGGAATCCAGGTCCCGGGTGAAGGACTACTTCGAGGTCGGTGCAGGCACATCAACCCAAATCCGACACCGCCAGCGAAACTAGCGACATTGCGCAGCAAGACGAAGCTGTTTCCCGGCTGCGCCATGGCGTGAAACACTTCCAGAATCCCCATGCCCAAAAACCCGCTGGCCAGAAGCTGAAACTTGCTGCTCCCTGGCTCTTCATGCCTTTTCAGGAGCACGATTGCCATAGCGATCGATGCGACTCCACCGATGGCTTCCATGGTCGAGTGGAGCGCCATCTGATGCCAGCGCCAGTCGGGCCATTGTACTTGTAATAGCCAGTTCAGCAGGAATGCGGAGGCGATGCCGGTGACAAGGACCAATGGTAGGGCCATAATTACGTAGCGTACATTCATTCCTGGGGAAAGGTGATGTCATCCGCATGGTATCGAATCTCGCGAATTATTATAAGTGACCTTTCCTGCCTCAATCGCTTCAGAGAAATGTCCAAAAGAATGGACAGTCTAACGTGTTGAAATGCCGTGAGATGGATGGCTGACGTGCTTCCGCTGTCCAATCGAGTGGAAATTGTGCTCATCCGGTTGCCTGACAAGCCTCTTCCGCGTTCGGCCCTAATCCACCGTTTTGCGAAGTAAAAGCATTGCACCGCCTGTCTTTCGGCCGAACGGCACGACGATTGCGCTATGAGTTGGCGCTGGTGAAGGTACGGGTGATTTGGACCGGCCTCCGAATGACCTGCTCTCGCGCTCTGCGGGATCCTTCACCAGCCATAAAACAAGCGTGATCTGAGAAGACCGCACGTCTCGGATAATCGGTTGCGAGTAGCTGGGGATGTGGCGGGGGGAAAAGAATGTGCAGGTTGGCGGGGAGTGGGAAAAGAACCCGTCTTGGCCCTGCACGGGGTTGGGGCTGGGTGAGATTCTAGGCGTGAAGGGGAAACTCGCATAAATTGCTAACGATCTTTAGGACATTCATTCACTAACCGCCCATGAGGCGGACAACAGTTAAAGGAGGCCGTGGTATGAGGCTCAAACGATTTCACTCGAGAAGCAGGCATGACCGTCGAAAGGCGGTGCGGAGTCTGCAGGCGGCGTTGCTCGCGAGCAGTTTGCTCGTCGCGCCGTGGCTGTTTGCAGCTGGTACAGACCAGCCGTCCCACGACGGGCATGCGACTCCAGTCACGATGCCTGGTTGGACCCAGACGTTGAAGGGCCAGACAGTGGTGGAGAATGCCATTGAAGGGCGGGCTGATCGCTCGGAGAAGATCGAACTGCAGCATCACCGGTTGATGCGAAAGCTGGAAGAGCAGGCTCAGCAGGAGGGGCAGGCTCAAGCCACGTCGGGCCATTTTAACGACATGTCGATGATGCACCAGTACATGGGCCAGGACGGCAGCAGCTTTCTTCTGGCGACTGATTCAGGAAAGGGCGAACCGGTCTTGAACAGCGGAGGCAAGTGTCCGTCAGGCGTTCCGATCAGGCAATACGATGTCTCGATGATCAACATCGAGATCACCTTGAACCGATGGCTCGATTACTATCCAGGCTACATGTATGTGTTGACGCAGGATGTGGAGAAGGTCCGGGCCGAGGAATCGAAGAACATGGCCGCCCGTGAGAAAGACGGCTTTGATCCAGGGGCGGTGACGACAGGCCTGCAGGGCGACATGATTCAGCCATTGGCGATCCGCGCGAATCAAGGCGATTGCGTGAAGATGACACTTCGTAATCAGATGGAGAGCGAGGATGGCAGTTTGTTCATCCAGGCCTCCAGCATGGTTGTCAGCGCGACGGGGAAGCCTGCCACGACGACCAATCCGGAATCGATTGTGCCACCAGGCAAGACGCAGGAGTTTGAGTGGTACATCCATCCGCACATGCAGGAAGGCGTGCGGCAGTTCCATTCCTACAGCCACGACCGCGAGTTGACGGTGTTGGGCTTGTTCGGGGCATTCATCGTGGAACCGAAGGGATCGAAGTACTTGGATGCGCTCGGAAGTGGAGGCAATGCGTCAGAGACCAAGAGCGGCTGGCAGGTGAACATCGACAACGGGTCCGGACCGGACTTCCGGGAGTTCGTGATCTTCTATCACGAAGTCGGCGACGAAGCCTTTCGTCCGCTGAACAAAAAAGGCGACTTCCTGCCGCAACGCGATCCGTTGACGGACGCGTATCGTCCCGGCGGGCGGGCATTGAACTACCGCAGCGAACCGTTCGGTATCGATCAGATGCATCTGCAGCACGAGTATTTCGGATTCGAAGATGAATCGATGGCCTATAGTGCCTACACATTCGGCGATACGCCCACGACGATTCCCCGCGGATATCTCGGCGATCCGGTCAAGTGGCGGATTGTGCATGGTGGGTCTGAAGTGTTCCACTCCCACCACCCGCACAGCGGATCCATTCGCTGGCAACGCAGCCCGGTCACGGAGCCGAATAATCTCTGGGCAGCAGGTCAGGACGGACCGGTCAAGTACCCTGTGGTCCGGACCAAATCCGATCGGGTAGACGTCGAAGTCATTGGCCCGTCGGAAGCCTTGGACCTCGAGCCGGAATGCGGTGGCGGGGGCTGCCAGCACCTGGCCGGTGAGTTTCTCTTCCATTGCCACGTCGCGCACCATTATGTGGCGGGTATGTGGGGTTACGGTCGATTCTACAATACATTGCAAGTCGCAGCGGGTCATACCGATACGATGCCGGACTTGCGCGAGTTGCCGGATCGACAGGGCCGTATGAAGCTTGGCGTGTCGTCCGACAAACTGATCGGATCAACCGTCGATTGGTTCGGCAAGACCTTCAAGATTGTCGATAAGAGCCAGAAGACCAACTGGAAGTCGGATCCCGTGATCGTGAACGTCAAGGATTGGGTCGAAATGTTTGTCCCGGCGCAAGGGAAACCGGGCCACACGGACAGCGAGAAAGACCAGATCCTGGCTTATGACGCGACCGTGTGGGACTGGAAGTGGGACGGCAACATTGCCCGAGGTGAACGCGAGAGTACGGCGCAGAACCCGAAGTATTCCTGGGCGGTCAAGTGGGATGACAGTACCAGACCGGCGATTCTCTTTGACCCGACGACCGGACGGATGGCCTGGCCGCTGTTCAAACCTCATTTCGGCAAACGGGTGCCCTTCTCGGCGAACCATAACGGCGCGCCGTGGCTGGAGCCGATCCATCAAGATGAGAATGGCGAACGGACCTCCGAGCCCGCCAAGCCTGGCGAGCAGGGCCGTTGGAGTCTCTGCCCTGAGAACGCCAATCAGAAGTTCTACAACATTCACTTTGTCCGCATGCCGATCACTCTGGCGAAGAAGCAGGGGAAAGAGCCGGCCATGGTGGACAAAGACGGCTTGATCTACGTGCTCCATGAAGAAGAGCGCCTGATCAGAGCGAACGACGATCTGAAGCTGCCGGCCGTCATCCGCGCCAACGTGTACGACTGCGTGGATTTATTGCTGACGAGCGAATGGGATGACGATGACTTCACCAACTTCCAGTCTTCGAAGATCAACATCCATCCCCACTTCTTCCAGTTCGACACGGGGAACTCGGATGGCGTGATTTCAGGGTTTGAATATGAAATGTCGGTTCGGCCATTCACCATGTTCGGCAAGCCAAACAAGCACGGGTTGCCGGCGCCGATGGTAGCCAAACTGAAAGATGGCGCCAAGGCTGGTACCTCGTCCATCAAAATTCAGCTTGCCACGGGCGCGACGGCGTTCCATCTCAACACGGAAGTCATGGTCGGAATGGACTGCCTGGAAAAGGGACGCGACCAGACGGCATCTCTGCCGCGCGACAAGAGCTGTCAGGAAGTCGCCCGCATCAAGGACATCAAGGGCGATGTGGTGACGTTCTTCAAACCGTTAAAGCACAACCATCCGGCGGGCGAATTGGTCTCGCCGGAGTTCGTGCGCTATCGGTGGTGGGTGGACGTCGACATGGGAACCGTGTTCTGGCATGACCATGCGTTCGGAGCGACGACCTGGCCGCATGGCGGGTTCGGCGTGACACTCGTGGAGCCGTTCGGCGCGACCTATCACGATCCGAAGAACGGGAAGTTGGTGTGGAGCGGTCCGATTGCGGACATCCACAACAACGAGCCGATCGGCGCCGGTGTCAGCGGCAGTTTCCGTGAGTTGATGGTCTCCATTCATGACACGGTGCCTCACACGGTCAATGTGGTCGAAGCGGGCAATCCTCCCGGACAACCGGTGGAAGTCGCCCTCGAAGCCGGGAAGACGGTATCGTTTCAGATGCCGGAGAAAATCCTGAACGCTCCGAATAAGTACATCAACGGCGGCACGCATACGACCGGCAGCGGGTTTAATTTCCGCGCGGCGCCGTTTGCGCAACGCCTGTCCAATAATCCCGATACGTCTAAATTGTTCAGCAGCGCCATCCATGGCGATCCGGGTACGCCTCTCCTCCGAGCGTATGTGGGCGACACGATGGTGTTCCGGCTGTTGCACCAGCTGATGAACGAATCCCATGTGTGGACGATTTCCGGCCACACGTTCCTGACCGAACGGTACGCGGCCGATGCCAATCGAAAGAATTCGATCCACGTTGGGATCGCCGAGCGGTATGACCTTGTCACCAAGGCGGGTGGCTTCCAGGGGATGCCGGGCGATTACATTCATTTCAACGGCCGGACTTCGCACTTCGCCGAGGGTGGATGGGGAATCGTCCGCGTGCTCGACAAGCCGGTAGAGGATCTGAAAGCACTTCCGAGAGGGACCAACCCTCTTGGGATTCCGCCGGTGCCAGGTTCCGTATGCCCGTCCGACGCGCCTGTGAAGAGTTTCAATGTCGTGGCCTTGGACCGCCCGATGAAGCTCAATGCGAAGGCGCCGGATGTGATTGAAGTAGACTTTGAGCGCAAAATTGAAATGACCATGCCGGAAGGCAAGATCTACGCGCTCGAGGAGGAGGCAACGACGGTCGCCAGCGGAGCGACACCGCATCCCCTGTCACTGCGGGTCAACCTGGGTGACTGCGTGAAAGTGCATCTGAAAAACAAAATGAAGGCGAGCCGGGCGTCTTTCTTCGCCCCGGGTCTGGCCTTCGATCCGAGGGACAGCCAGGGTCTGAACGTTGGGAACAACCCGGGCGATCAGACCATAGCACCGGGTGAGAGCCGGACCTACACCTATTACGCGCATCCTGCGAACAAGGAGACGACGTCGTTGGTGTGGGATGGCGGCAACATTGTCGTCAACCCTCGCAACGGGTTGTATGGCGCGGTCATCGTCGGCCCGCGCGGGTCGCAGTATCACGACCCTGTAACCGGCGCCGATCTCTCTCAGAAAAATGCGTGGAGAGCGGATGTCATTGTCGATGCCAGTCTTCCGGAGAATGTCGGCAAGCGGAACTACCGGGATGTCGCCCTCTTCTTCCAGGATGAGGACAACATCATCGGAACCTCCTTTATGCCGTACGTGCAGAATGTGGCGGGTCTGACATCGGTGAACTACCGGTCGGAACCGTACAAGTACCGGGAAGAGGAAGGCTGTTCGCTGGGCAGGATCTTCCAGCCCTGCAAGGTGGACAAACCAGAAGATCCCGTGACGCCACTGATCGAAGCGCACGCGGGTGATGCGATCCGGATCCACGTGATTGGCGCCAACAGCGAGCAGAACGGCATGTTCGGGATCGAGGGCCATGAGTGGCCGATCGAACCCTACATGCCGGGCGCCGACATGATCAGCGTGGTGGAGTATGCAGGGTCCGAGACCCTCGATGTCTTCATCCGCGGCGGCGCCGGCGGGCCGTATCGCCAAGTTGGAGATTTCGTGTGGTCCAACCAGAGGCTGCCGTACACGCAGTCCGGGCAGTGGGGCTATCTCCGGGTGTTGCCGGCCGGCGATGCGCGGATTCAGCCTCTCGGTGCCGGTGGATCGGGTGCGCGGCAAGCGGAGGCGGAGCCTCAACCACAGGCCGTTCCCACTGCCATGCGGTAGGGACCGTAAGGATTGTGTTGAGGACTGAGTGGCAACTCCTAATCTCAGTCCTCAGCACTCAGTCCACGGTCCTGAGAAAGATCCTCATTGCTCAGTCCTAAGTCGGCGGGGGAGCTGCCTGATTTATGCGGCTCCCCCATTTTGTTAGAAGACGTGTCGGGAAATCATAACTCAGAACTCATACCTGTCGTGGGAAGGGGAGACCGGAGTGACCATATACCTTGTTGCCTTATTACTGTTGCCTGTAACCTTCACGGGCCTGCCCGCCTGGGCCTACGAGGAAAGGCCGGTGACGGACGGGGGAACCGTCAAGGGGACTGTGAAGCTGGACGGGAAGGTCCCAAAACCGAAAGGATACAACCTTACGACGTTGCCGGACCCATTCTATTGCGGGCGCATTTCTGATGGACAGGGCTGGCGCATTTTGCAGCCTTTCAACGTTGGGCCGGCGGGTGAGTTTCGCGACGTTGTAGTTTATCTGGAAGGGATCGAGAAGGGCAAACCGTTCCCTGAAGGAGGCGTGCCCCAGGTCGAGGCGAAGGACTGCCTGTTCCTTCCGTTCACCACCATTGTTCGGGACGACCAATCGGTGACGGTGGTCAACATGGACCCGGTGATGCATGATATTCAGGCCTATGAAACCTCGCATTTGGGTGC
The DNA here is from genome assembly GCA_040510255.1 of Nitrospiraceae bacterium. Lineage (GTDB taxonomy): Bacteria > Nitrospirota > Nitrospiria > Nitrospirales > Nitrospiraceae > DASSBQ01. The sequence goes on from JBEVJJ010000294.1 coordinate 11,773, forward strand.
GCGCGTGCTGTTCAATGTTCCGCTGCCGATGAATCCTCAGCACCCGCGCAACTTCAAAGATCGCAGCGAGGCCGCGCTGTACCACAAACACATAGCCGGTGCGCCGATGAAGCAACTGGTCAATCTCAGCAAGAGCCGCCGAATCTTCGTCATGCAATGCGGGTTCCACGCCTACATGGAGAGCTGGGGCGTGGCCGTCACCAATCCTTACTTTGCCAAGACGGACGAGCAGGGACGATTCACGATCACCGAGGTGCCGCCGGGCACCTACAAGCTGGTCGTTTGGCATCCCTATGTCCGGAGCGCGATCGAGCAAACCGTCACCATCGGCCCGAAAGGGGCAGCGGAAGCCGATCTCCTGGTTCCGGCCCCGACCGGCCGGCTCTACGCCAACGAGGTGCTGGATCATGCGTATGTCCGTTACAACGTGACAGAGGAAACACAGAAAGAAATCGATCCGATGGTCGAGAAACAGGACCGGTGAAGGACGGATTGAGTCATTGGATCATTGAGCCATCGGATGATTGCCGACAGAGTAATGCATCAATGACTAAATGGTGCAATGTTTCAATCTCCGCGCTGATGGCGATTGGGATCACGGTAGCCGCCCTCATTGTGCCCGCAACGGCCGACCATGAAAGCCCAAAGCAGCCGCCGCCATGGACGCCGCTGGACGAGGCGGAACGGCTCGCTACTGTCGAGGTTCCGAGCGGCATGGTCGTCGTCCCGGCGGGATGGTTTCTGATGGGCAGCGACCCCAAGATGGACCGGGCGGCGGGGCCGCAAGAACAGCCGCAACGACAAGTCTACGTGGATGCGTTTCGGATCGATCGTTACGAGACCAGCAATGTCGACCATCTGCGCTATGTGCTGGCGACCGGCGCCGCTTGGCCTCGGTACTGGAGGGAACAGCCCTTTCCCCAAAAAATGGCGAAGCATCCGGTCATCGGCGTGTCATGGAACGAGGCGGATGCGTACTGCCGGTGGGCAGGCAAGCGGCTGCCGACGGAGGCTGAGTGGGAAAAGGCAGCGCGAGGAGCAGACGGACGGATCTTTCCTTGGGGCAACGAGCCGGCCGGATGGTTGAAGAGCAACAT
>JBEVJJ010000295.1:0-4471 GCA_040510255.1 Nitrospiraceae bacterium
ATTTCCTTCTGAATCTCGTCGTAATCCGCGATGGCTTCCTTTGATTCGCTGGTGAACGGCACCCAGACGGAGGCCATATGAACAAAGATTACCATCGGTCCTGCGGGCAAGGCCCCGCGTGATTGTGGCACGCCGTAATTTTTCCAGGTCGTGTTCAGCGCGGCTTTGAACGTTGCGCAGGCCGATTGCTGATACAGGAGGGGTACACGGTTCGCATACCGGATGACCCTCGCGAGTTCCGCGTCGTCGTCCTTTTCCTCCCCTTCTGCTCGTGGCCCGGCGGGCTGCTCCGGCTTCGGCTGTTGACCAGGCCGACTGCCGAAAGCCAATCCTGCTTCGATGACGAACGGGTTGCCGCGGTAGACGGCCGGCGGCCGGCTAACGGCCGTGTAGAACTCACCTTTGATCTGTTTGTAGAGCCCGGACAGAATCGCCTTTTCGCCGATAGGGGAAAGGCAATTCGTTGGAGGTGCCATAATCTTGGTGTTCTGAACTGTCCGATACAGCGTTTCCGCCGCAGCCCCCTTCAGCTCACGAGGCTTGAGGTGAGGGGACATCTTGGCTTCCTTGCAGATATCGGTTGCCAGTTGAGGAGAAACCCGGCAGAAATCACCGGCGAGGAAACCTGCCACTGTCTGACTTTTCGTATCCTGCAACATCTTGAGCAGCATCCCGAATTCGATGCCGTAGGGATGCGGTTTGATTTCCCGCGGAGAAGGCGGCAGTTCGTGATACGTCCTGGGGTATTCCTTGGTCTCGCCTTCCGGCGTGTGGTACACGAGCCGTACATGGGCGTTCGCAATGGTCGTTTGTTCGAGCCACTCGTCGACCGACGCGCGTCCTTTCTGATACTTTCCTTCGACCTCCAACGTGACCTGTGTCCCTTGCGCCTGCTCCCACGCGATCTGCTTGTTTTCATGCACCAGTGGTTCGTTTTTCTTGGTATCGATCTGGACTTCGAAAAAATGTGCGGCGGCTCTCGGGCTCGTCCGGGAAATGATCTTGACCGGTTTGCCCGTTGTGAGCTGGCCATACATGCCCGCCGCGGAGATCCCGATCCCCTGTTGACCGCGGCTCATCCGCATCCGGTGGAACTTTGAGCCGTAGAGCAGTTTTGCAAAGATGCGGGGAATCTGCTGGCGGATGATGCCCGGCCCATTATCGGTGACCGTGATGCGGAATTTGCTGGCCTGGCTGGGGGCGACCGGTTCACCATTCGAGACCACTTCCAACTTGACGGTGACATCCGGCAGGATGCCGGCCTCTTCACAGGCATCCAGGGCGTTGTCCACGGCTTCTTTGACGCAGGTGAGCAGCGCCTTGCGAGGGTTGTCGAAGCCGAGCAGATGCCGGTTCTTGGTGAAGAATTCAGCAACGGATATTTCCCGCTGCCGCGCACCCATTTCCACCGCGGTGATCTGCTGCTGCGGCGGTTTCTTTTGGACGGCTGGTTCCGGAGCTGTCGGACGGGAGGCGGACACAAGAGCGGACGGCTGCTTCTTCGACATTCAACCTCGTAATGATGTGAGCGTGCGTCTTGGTACCACAAAAGAAGGCCAGTGGCAATGGTGAACAGTGCTCGCCGATGGGTATCGTGAGATCAGGCGAGGCGCATCATGCCGGTCTGCGCAACGTACATTAGTTTTCTTGACGGTGTAGCGAGAGAGGCCTATCGTGTCTCTGTGGGAGGAGTTAACGCCCAGAGGGAATGTGGTTCAAAAGGGGACCGAGCGCTGAGGATGGTGTGCAGGCCCAGCTTGTACTGGGAAGCCTAAAGTCCTCCCAAGGTCTCCACCGTACCTATCACTCTCGATAGGTGCGTTCTCCTCCCACTTTTTCCTGTCACGCTGCCTTGTTCTTCTGCGGAAACCCCGACAGCTGATCCCACGAAAAACATCGCTGACGCGCGCCTCGCCTCGTTGATCGTTGACTGCGGCATGCGAATTGTCGATCCCCATTTTCTGTGGATAAGTCTGTGAACAAAGATCATTCCGATGCTGAGGATGCAGGATCTGAGGCATCTCGCGAGCAAACTGCCTAATTTTTGGGCATAGGTGTTCAGCTGATATGACCCCAAGTAATAGTAGAGACAAGATTTAGAAGGTCAATTGCTGCACATTTGGGGACCGGATTGCGCATCACCGCTGTAGGCGCGGTGTTCGAATGTTACATATCCATGAATATCCACAGCCACAGGCCTTCTCGCGCCTGCACCATCGATTCAACAGAGCCGATATGGCTCGTTCGGAATCAGATCACGTGGTGGTCTGTTGAAGGGACGTAGGAAAAGCACAAGAGTGTGATGTGCGGATGCTTAAACTGATTATGTGCAGCGCCTCACGAAAAGACTGAATGCCATAAAGACACGAGCCAGCCCTTGATGCTCGAGATCCAGCTTTCGTCCGCCGGAGGCTGAGGGGATTTTGCCGGATTCGTGGACGGCGTCGGTGCGGATGCGGGCGGCGTCGGTTTTGGCGGCGAGACTGCTGGGGCCGCCGGTAGATCCTGTGGGACGGGAATCATCGACGGATCGAACGGCTTGTGGACCGGCGGTTCGGGAACGGGGGACGATGCGGCGACCACAGCGCCGTCGCGGATTTTCCTCTGATAGACATCAATGAGTTCTTGTAGCGCCGAGGCATTTTCCTTGGCGACCGCCAACTCGTACTGTAGTGTGCGGTGTTGTTTGGTCGCCTGAGCCGCTTTCTGTTGCAATCTTGTGAGATGCTGCTGCGCCTCTTGTCGTTCTTGCTCGGCTTCGTCTTTTGCCCGCAGCAGGGTTGAAGCGGCGGCCTCGGCTTCACGTACGACATCCGCATTCAACAGTTCCATGTCGCTCACTTGACGGGCGAGCACTTTCCTTTCGTCTTGTGCGTGTGCGAGGTCCGCTCTGGTCGTCATTCCTTCCTGCAGCGCGGCGTCATAGGTGCTTTGCATGACACAGCCGCCGCCAGTGAAGATTGCGAAGAGCGACGTCACGACGAGGTGAATCGTGTTTCGCATCCGATCTGGCCTGAGGATCTTCATCATGGGTCTCGAACTCCCGAGCACAATAGCTTCCACGGCAGAATACCCCTTCAGGTGTGAGAAATCATCAACATGATGTGTTTTCTGCATGGCCCCTCGAAAAGGTGGCAATCGAAGCGGCATGAGAACGTGGCCCGAGTTCCGAACTCGGCTGGCGTCGGAAAGCGATCAGAGGGCAGAATCACGATCGAGCTAAGTCCATGATATTTTGAACATCCCTCTCGATCACCGCCAGCCCCTAAACAGAAAACTATTTAGGGTCTGCGCTGGTCAAAATCGTTGGCGGTTCATGAGACCGGGTTGATCCCTCCCCTACCATTGCCCAGTAGTTTCTCGCTAAGTGCTCCTGTACCTTTCGAATCACCTCATCAGGGGCGGAGGCGGTTGTGGGATTGTTTGGTCCATCGATTTATATGGTGCTGTTAGCCTTCGGCGCGATGGCGACACCCGGCGTGGGGATTGCGGGTTCTATGCTCGCTGTCTTTCCTCAGCCCGTCACGGAGTACTCACATGCGCCGGCCTATGCACTATTAACGTGGTTGCTTGCGAGCAGCTTGCGGAACCGAGGCTGGTCCAAGCCGATGGCGTTGTGGCTCGGCGTCACGGCCGCCATGGCGTTCGGCATCTGGATGGAATTTCTTCAGGGATTCGTTCCCGCACGAACCGTCGATATCCGTGACGTTGCGTTCAATGCAATAGGCATAGGGCTTGCGGCCCTGGTGATCAGAGCGGCGCCTGAGCCACGGGCATTCACGTTCGCGACGAAATTTCTGCGTTCACGAAAGTAGGGACGACCCCATTATGGCCTCTCGTTCAAACAAGCGACGCGACATCCGAACTTCCGTTGCGTGCCCCGTCTATTATTCCAACGGGGATTTTCACGCCAGCGGCATGACCGAAAATCTGACGAATCGAGGCGGCTGCCTGCGAGGCACCCATCTGGTCACCGTCGGGATGGAACTCCTGGTGCTGCTGATTCCGACCGCCAAGCACGCGCTCATCATCAAGAAGGCGACGGTTCGCTGGGCCGACGAAGCGCATTTCGGGGTGGAACTGAACGAAGCGGATTGCGGTACCGTCGCGGAACTGGATGATGTGAAAATCCATCGACAGCAGGCGTTGATCTCGTTCATGACGCATTGAGGCGGTCGGGTTGAGTTGCAACAACCTTCACCTTCCGCTAAGTTAGCGCGATGAGTCAGTGGCCCGTCCGCCTGATCCTGCTCGCCGCCACGACGGGCATTCTTCTTCCCTACTGCTTTCCCAGATATGACTTGGGCCTCCTCGCCTGGGTCGCGCTGATTCCTCTTCACATCGCCCTCGACGGGCTCAGCCGCCGCAGGCAAGCGTTTTGGCTCGGCTGGCTGGCGGGAATCATCTGCTCGACCGGCATCATGTCGTGGGTCGTTACGGCCATGCATACCTACGGCAAAGTGCCGCTGGT
>JBEVJJ010000296.1:0-9004 GCA_040510255.1 Nitrospiraceae bacterium
TGTCGCGCTTGCTGACTTGCTGCAAGAACAGGACAAGGTGACGGAAGCCGGCCAGCACTTGCGGGAGGCAAGCGACCGTATTCGCAAAGATCCGGGCCTTCAACCATACCTTAAGACGGTGACGGCCAAGGTCCACCGAACGGAAAAACATGAAGACAAACTGGTCGCCCGCAGCAGCGCCCACTTTATCGTAAAGTTCGACGGCAACGAGGATCACGCAACCTGGACCACGGTCCTCGATATCCTGGAAGAGGCCTACCGAGAAATCGGACAAAAATTCAACCACTTTCCGGCGAAGCCCATTACGGTCGTCTTGCTCACACAATCCACCTTTCAAAAATCAACAGGTAGCCCTGGATGGGCGGATGGATTATTCGATCCCGTCTTGGGACGTATTCAGATTCCTACCCAGGGCGCGCTCACGGAAAAAGTCTGGTTGACACGGGTCCTTCGCCATGAATTCGTTCACGCTCTTATTCACGACCAACTGGGTTCGAACAGTGGCATGATTCCGACGTGGCTGAACGAAGGACTCGCCATGCAACTGGCTGGTGATCAGTGGCAGGAACTCGATCAGATACTGAAGGGAGACATCACCCTCGTCCCGCTCACGTCTCTGGAAGGAAGTTGGGAAGCCCTTTCCCCTGAGGCCGCCACAGTTGCTTACTTGGAGTCGAACTCTGCGACTCACTATTTATTGGAACGATTCGGGATGCACAAGCTCCATGAGGTGCTGGGACTACTCAAGGCCAGACAAACGTTGACCATCGCCATGCAGGACAAACTCCTCCTCTCCTACGACCATTTCCAGCAGCAATGGACCGATAACTTCCATACCAAAGCGCATCATCAGAAATCATAGCGGTCGCGCGTTGAAATGCGATGGAGCGGGAACGTTCCCGACAAGAACTCGTCCCAGGGGGGCAGCGTTTGCGGATGAACTTCCGAGTCCCGCTCCGATCCTCGGGAATCGAACTCATCCAGCTCCTCAAAAGAATCGCGCCACAACAACCGTCCTGAAACGCGATCGAACGTAAAGACGACAAGATCAAACACGTGCCCTATGGAGTTTTCCACACCCGAGACAGAGGGCTGTTGAAACACGATTCCTTGGGCCTGTCCTTTTGAGTGTGATCCTGGAATAAACTTGTCCTGCCACACAACCCCGCCAGTTCTGGGATCGACGGCCCGCAAAGACAGATGAGCTTGAATTGCACTCGGACCCTGAGCCGATGCACGCCACGTCGATGGACGGACGGGAACCAGAGATGCTGTGGGGCTAGCCGCGCCCTCTTCCCCTTGCGATCGCAGATTCAACTGGCCTTCCCATTGAAATTTTCCTGTCGCCGCATCGTACACCCGAAGGAGAAATTTCGATTGCCCACTGCTATCGAGACCGATGCCTCCGGCAAAGATTCTCCCTGGAGACTCCTGCCCTGACGGCCTTCCGTCATCAAGTACATTGAGATCATAGGAGTCTTCCGACAGTACTGCACCACTCCTCGCTTGATAGGTCCTGATGGTGATCATGGACGATGCAGGGCCTTGAAAACCAAAACCCGCTGCCAGCACTTCACCATGATCGCTTGTAGACATATCGGTCAGGTTAGCCTCGCCAGACCCGGTCGGGGATGAAAAACGCATCGAAGGCAACATATGTGTCTGACTGCGCGCCAACCCCGGGTCTTGAATGAAAACCAGGATCGCCACGAACGACCATTTCCACAAGAACACGGACAACTGCGAGCCCGAACTATCCCTTCGGGAAGACCTCGAGACGAAAGCCTCGGCTGGTACTGTCCAACTGGTGCGAAGGCCATTCAGATTGTTCACAGTGCCCTCCATAAATGAGAAGGCATTCTGAACCCTCAAAACACACGGGGTAAATGACCCGCTGGGCCTATCGCTCCCCTCCGAAGCGGGGGCTCAAGAACGAGCCAACCGAAGGACGACCCGGACCTCAGTCGCTTCATTGATGCGGAGGAACTTCGCCAAACACGCGATATCGGTGCCTGGCAAAAACGCGATAGGCGAGATTGAGGAGGGGTCTGACGAGAGGAAGTCGTATGACTGCCAATAAGAATCTTCCGCCCGGCATACCGGGCAGCAGGGGAAGAAATGCATCTAACCCCCTGCGGATCTCTCCGTCTGGACCGATAAGAAAGGCTACCTCGGGTCTTCCGCGAATGTAGTGTTGGCCGAGATACCGTTCGGCTTCTTGGCTTTGGTACGGCAGAAATCTCACTGGAGACTCGCTGTCCTCCTGCACCAGCCTTTCAATCCCCTGCTTGGCATTCACGCAGAATCGACATCGGTCATCGTAGATGACGGTAGACAACTGTTCTGACGACCGGGTAGGTTCCGCCATGATTAAAGTATCCGTCTCTCTGCAACCACCCTATCACTCCCTCCATTAGCCAGCAAGTCTCTATTGCCGCACCCTTCGGGAGCCGATATATTCGAGGCATGCCTTTCTCTCGGCACATTCAAGTTATCCTGGCAGGTCTCCTCTTGATCGCGGGTATCTCGTACGTCACCGTTTTTCCAACCTCCAATGGAGGGGACCATGGACTATGGTTCTCGATCGGCTTTCTTGTGGTCATGCCAATAGTCCTGGTCTGCCTGCTCTTTTCCAGTCAATCATGGGTCCTGATGGTTTCCGTGATGTATGGGACCATTGGATTGGCACTCGACATCGCGACGCTTGTTCAGGAAGTAACTCGAGCGGAGGTGCGCGAAACAGTCATCATTCTGGAGGGGTGTAGCGGCGCATTGAATTTCCTGCTCATCGCCTGTGGGGGGTACGCCTTTCTCAACGCGACGATGTCCGGACAGCCTGTAGCAAGCCGTCCTCCCAATCCTCCGTCCCCTTTTTCATCTTGATCGGTTTCACCGATACATACCCGGCCTGGCGCAACCACTTGATCGTGTCTTGTACAGAATATGTGTTACCAGCAGGAGTAGAAAGCAACATGGTCACAGCGAAAAGACTGGCATCAGCGGGGTAGATTCCTTCCTTGTCTTGAAGAAACGCGTCTTGGATGATCAGACGACCATTTGGGTTGAGCGCCGGAAGAATTCGCTTAAAAAGCGCCTGATTTTCCGCTGCCGAATAAATGTGGAGCACGTTGGAAAGCCAGACGACGTCATAGCGCCCTTGAAGAGGGTCGGTCATGAAATCCAGCGGGAGATAGGAGAGTCGCGCACCGGCACGCTTGCCTGCCGCCACTTGTTGAGCGACATCGAGAGCGGCCTGGCGATCACACACGGTCGCCTGCAGTTGAGCGTTTCGCTGAAGAAATGCCAGCGCATAGGTAGCAGGCCCCCCACCGAGGTCCAACAGCGTTCGAGCACTTCGCAAGGAGATTTTCCTCGCAACTTCCGATGCGACGTCCTTCGACCGATGATGCATGGCCCACGTGAACTGCCGGCGATACTCCGTATCCTCAATTGTCTCCCGATCTACCGGTAACCCCGTGCGAACGGAGTCGGTCAAGCCTAACCAGTCTCCCCAATGATTTCTGAGCAAGTCGATGTAGGCCCCACGATAGGCGGAATGGGTGCGGTTGAGCTGCGTCGCAGCAAGACGGCTATTCCGATATCTCGCTCCCCGTTTGGTCAACAATCCGCACATAGCCAGATTGCGGCAGAGAATATCCAAGCCCCGTTCGCTGACCCCCATGGTCTTCGCCAGATCGGCAATAGCCCAACTTTTTCTTCCGATGGCCGTGAACAGGTCTAACTCCAAGGCAGAAATGATCACACCAGGCAGTCGGTAGGCAGACACTGTGTCGCGAAAATCCTCAAAGGTTTTGATCATCGCCACTTCTTATCGAGGGATATAATCCTGTTCGCGACACCCTCGTGAAGATATCTCAAAATCGGGCGCGTAGATCGGCTGAGCCTTGGCTTTTCCTACCCGTGGATGCCGAATGAATTCATCGCGAGATCTTGCCAGATTCCCCCCACAGGCGATCCCCAATATCTCTCGTTGCAGCAGTCAAATTTTTCCGGAGACCAGAGTTATTGGCAGATACTTGGACGGGAGGTTCTTTGACCGGTTCACTCGATTGCGAGCGACGCCAAACTCGTTGGTAAAGCACATGATTCCAGGGCCATAGAAGCCCGACTATGACTCTCGGATACTTCGTCGCGGAGAATTCACGAAATATTCCGCTGGCACCAACGCACGAGTGTAGTCAGTTCGTCCAGTTGTCCGAAGTCCACGGCCTTCTCAAAGATAACAGCGACATATTCCTCGTTCATCGCGGTTTCCTCTTGAAAGCCCGCCTTCGCCAGCGTCGACCGAAATTTAGCCACGGCAGGTTGGATAAAGTACTTTGCCTGCTTCGCCACTTCATCCGTTCCCAGATCTTCCGGAGTACCATCAGACATCAAACTCTTGACATCGTCCATAGACACGCCATGCTGGCACAACAGGCGACCGTCCGGAGTAATTTCAACCATCCATCCGTCATTGCCCAAGTCCAGCGCCAGCGCTCCACCCGGTTCCAACTCGTAGAACTGAGGAACCGTCTTCATCAGATAGGAGCGCGCGTGATCCCAGGACGATGAATTGCCGTGATTCATGGGTGTAAATGCATCCGCTCCGTTGTAGACTTCTCCTGAGCAACGCGTGTACGTAGCAATTCGAGACGTTTCGTGTTTTCCTCAAGCTTCGGCAGACTATATTTCCGGTCCATGTGGACGACTTGCTCCAGAAGGTCGGCCGCCTCGCGATACAATCCGAGGTCTTCATAGCATTGCGCGAGGACATACCGCGATCCACCCACCCTCAGTTCATCGTGATTCCGTTCAGCAATCGATTGACTGGTCTGGCAGCACGCAATGGCTTCCTCATACCGTTTCTGTATCAGATAGGTCCGTCCCATCATCCGCCAGGCGTCGGCCACTCCCCCCCGATCGTCGAGACGCCGCATCAACACCAACGATTGCTCGTAACACCGCATCGCTTCGTCGAACTGTCCCGTTTCCCGCGCAACCAAACCAAGATCGGAATACAGAACGGCTTTGCCGGCCTCATCGTGGACTCTGCTCATGATATCCAGCGCTTCTAAATAGTAGGCGCGTGACCGCTCCCATTCCCCGGCATCCGCCCGCAAATTACCGAGATTCGCCAACGTGGTCCCGATGCCTTTTTCGTCTCCCAGGACCTTTTGCAATTCCAACACTTCTTGGTAGTACGTTTGCGCCGACTCGCGACGCCCGCTCACAGCACAGATGTTCCCGAGATTACCCAGGGTCGCGCTAAGCGCCCGTTGATCGCCGGTCAATCGGTCACATTCCAGAGCCTTCGCGTAGCATGCGTAGGCATCGGTGTAATGCCCACGCGCGAAGTGTTCATTCCCTTGTCGATTCAACTCTTCCGACAATCCGTTGCGCAAGCCCATCTGCAATCCCTATTGAAGGAGGCGTTCCACCGCCGGTTTCGCACCAGTCATGAGGTTAGCGCCATCGCCCACGAGAATCGAGTCGAATGTATATTTGAGCAAGCGACGAAGCCCCTGCCTGGCCTTTGCCAGGTCCGCATACTTCTCCGCCGCCAACATGCGTAACGAACCCGCAGGCGCGCCGATCAATGCATCGCCGACGATCAGGACACCCTTCCCCTGTTGGATGAACAGGGCAGATTCTCCGGGAGACTTTTGATCCAGCAAATGAATCACCCAGATCCCTCCAGGAAGAAGTTCACCATCTTTGAAGGTTTTGGTCGGAGTTAACTCCATCTCTGGAGCATCGGCCTCAGGAACCTGCAACTGACATTTGAACTCGGCCTGATACCGCGCCGCTTCCCGGGCATGATCCCTATTGCTGATGACGATATAGTCGATGCCTCCCCCCCGCCGGATCATGCTCACAGCCTCAGCGGTCATCGACGGCGGGTCTACCAGGATGCGATGTTCACCCACGGTGAGATACAGTCCGTTGAAGTCAAGCTGCTTTTCCTCGGAAAACCAGGACCATTGCCAAATGCCGGGAAATAGCGCCTTCATGTGGCCTATGACAAACTGCCCACGGCGTCACGCAGGGTTTTTGTGACCTTGGCGACGATCGAGGCCTCGCCGGACAAGTCAATCATGTCGTCTTCGGGCACGGTAATGAATTTTCTGTTCGGTCCCTTCGTCAACGAAATAAGAAACATGCTATTGGTCGGCTTGGTCGGTATAACGACCTGAACATCCGCATCGATACTGCGCACGATCTCAAGAAACTGTTGCTTGCCCTCTTCCCAATCATCCATGGTACACGATCCTTGGCTACAAGGCTCCCGAACTCTTGCCAGATCCATTTGCGAGGAGCTTCTCGACCTCTTGAATAATGAGCTCACTTCCTGCCAGGTCCATATTTCCAACGCGCTGCCAGCTGATGACGCTGCTCTGATCTATTACATAGACATTCGGAATGAATTTTCCGCCACCATAGAGCTTGTCGGTGGCCTTTCCGGGGTCCAACAAATAGAGATACGTCACTTTCACCGGGAATGCGCTGAGAAACTCTCCCACATCACGCTTGGAATTCCCAGCCGAATTGACACCGATGACGGCAACGTTTTTGTCTTTCATCGCTTCGTGCACTTTTTGAAGATTTGATCCCTGCATCATGCAGGGATCACAGATGTGGAACAGTCCCAGCACCACCACTTTGCCCTTCATGGCATCAAGAGAAACCGTATCGCCACCCAAAGAGGTCAACGTAAAGTTCGGAGCACGTTCTCCAACCTTGAAAAATCCTGCGGCGGTTGCTACCTGCATCGCGGCGAACGGCAGAACCGCCACCAGCGACAGGATCAGAAATCTTCTCATGACGACCCCTCCTCTGGTTTGGGAGATGCCCGAATTATTGATGACTCGAACACATTCCTACGCTTGGAATCCGAGCTCACATCCTACACGTCAAAAATTTTGGGAGCAACTGCAGGCCTTGCGTATCAGAAAAGGCCCAGACGGCCGAACAATGATGGAGGGAGTCTACATCCCCGGTGTCAGCAACCGGAATTCTCGAAGCATTTGACAATGTGTCTTCGCAGCCATCCGGTCGGCGTCCATCGCGCCACAAAACAATGGAGGGGCTGGAGCATCCGATGGAGCACCCGCAACCGTTCCTGTGAATGAAACCATGGCAGTGGGGTCGTCACGGCAGAAACCTCGGCGCGAGACAAGGCAACCCCGTACTTCCACCGCTCGCTCCAAGAGTCCTTCAGCGTAAAATACAATGCTTCTGCATCTCGTTCATCGATGCCTTGTGACCTCACCTTTAGCAAACGCCGAGGCATTCGCTTGACCAAATCAGGAATATCAGCATCGGAATCAACGATCTGGCACACATGACGTGGCAGAGCCGCATCAAAGATACACCGAGCCATGGCAAGCCCCATCAGAACCATCCGTTCATAGCCCCACTCCCGGGAAAGGTGCAGAACCCGGCTCCAATCCAAATTCCTCCGACGACGTATGAGTTCCGCGACATCGCAGACCCACTTAAGATCCTCCCAGGCATGCTTTGATCCATGCACGCATAAGATAATTAGCAGTTCCTCTGGCGCCAGCGACATGATGGCCTTGCGCGGCAATCGCACAGGTTTGAGATGTTCCCAAAAGTGTTCTCGATCGAGACGAAACGAGAATAGCCGACGCGCCATTGTCCATTGAAGATCGACCCGGAACATCCCGTTCTTTTTGATAAATGAATGGAATGGTTCGTCCTCTACATCCTTGCCGTCCATCTCATCGCGACTGGCCAATTGATAGCCATGTGACCACAACACATGCCGGGCTTGTGGAATGTATGACTGCTCCACGATGAGATCCAGATCCATGCACTCCCGCAGTGTCAAATCTCCATAGGCCATCACGCCGAGCGTCGGCCCCTTGAATGGGATCGCTCGAATGCCCTTGGCCGCAAACGCGTCAATGAGGGTTACCAACTCGTCGGCCAGGAGTGTATTGAACATGGCATTGGCCTGGACGTGGCGTCTGAACGATTCCCGGGTCTCCCTGGGCAAGGCGGCGGGACAATGAGCCATCAGCGTGCGATATACCAAGGGGGCCACACCATGTTCTCTAGCCAGTTGCCAGACCAACGGCCAGTTGACAGATTCCCGAACTCTATCCTGAATTTCAATTTGGAGAGCGCCACTGAGTGCTGTACGCGCCAGCAGAATGAGGAGTTGTGCCTCAGACGTGAGATGCGATAGATCGCCGTGAGCGGAATAGGATGTGACACGGGAGCGACGGACTCGTGAGGACACCATCGGTTCTGACATGGCCATTCCTCCAGATCGATGCTCAGTGGCGCATTCGAAGCATTCGCTTCTCCAGCAGGGGAGTGACTAACCAAGGAAGATCGAGCACATCGCGTCCGAAGTGGAGACGATAGCAGTCGGCTTGTTGAACCAGTTGGGTCAAAGCCACAAACTCCCGTCTTGCTATGTCGGGGTCGTAGACGAGAAGGCAGTGCGGAAGGATCGTCTTCAGCGCCTCCTGTTTGGAGAGGAGTTCAAGACGGCTAGTCGGGGCATCAAGAATGTGCGGGAACAGAATCACGGCGGGTTGGCACACGACGCCCAGGGGCCCCGGATATACGTCTTCAACATGGAAATAGCGTTTCGGCGTTCCCGGGCGTACCACACTGGCCGATGCGTGACGCAGTTCCGGGAAAAACTCTACCGTCCGTTCCGTGACATTGACTTTCATCGGAAAAGGGAGAAGCTCCAACTGGCCTCCTTCGGCCCGGAAAAGAGGGTGATCATCCGAAAGATACCGATACCCTGCTCGGAGAAGGGAGAGAAAGGTGGTGGTCTTGCCACGGCCGCTGTACCCGGGGATCAGGACACCTTGTCCATCCTTTTCCAGCGCGGTCGCATGAAACGTATACAGACCGCGGCGTTTCAAGAGTTCCATGACGCAAAAATGTACAATACTCGCCCGATTATCCGATGGCATCGATTCCGGCCGTACAAGGTACCCCTGTGCCTTTGCTGACA
>JBEVJJ010000297.1:0-16738 GCA_040510255.1 Nitrospiraceae bacterium
AAACGCAATATTGGTCTGCCATCACATATTGATCGACAACATTCCGCCGGCTCTTCGACATCTTTTCGCCGTCCACCGTCCACCATCCGTGGGCAAAAATCGTATGCGGAAGCGGGAGATCCAGCGCCATCAACATGGTGGACCAATAGACGGCGTGGGTCGTAAGGATGTCCTTGCCTATCAAATGAACATTCGCAGGCCAAAAGTTGGTCGGAGAATCAGGCTTCAATTTGTACTCTAGTGCAGAGATGTAATTGACGAGGGCATCGAACCAGACATACGTCACATAGTCTTTATCAAATGGCAGCTCGATGCCCCACGACAGGCGGGATTTCGGCCGCGAGATCGATAGGTCGCCCAGCTTCTGGGTGGTCAAAAATCCCAGGACCTCATTGCGACGCGACTCCGGCCTAATGAACTGAGGGTTGGCTCGGATATGCTCGATCAGCCGATCCTGATACTGTCCCATCTTGAAGAAGTAATTGCTTTCGCTCAGGTGCTCAACTGGACGTTTGCAGTCCGGGCAGAGACCGTCGGCAACATCTTTTTCGGTCCAGAATCGCTCGTCGAAGGTGCAATACCATCCAGTGTAGTCAGCTTCATAAATTAGCTTGTGTTCTGAATCGTAGAGCTCTGTCAGGAATCGCTGAACCACGGCTTTGTGTTGTGGTTCGGTGGTTCTGATGAAGGCATCGTTTGAAATATTGAGACGTTTCCAGAGCTTTTCAAATTGCGGGGCGAGTTGATCGCAATAGGTCTGAGGATCAACTCCGGCTTTGGTCGCGGCTTGCTGAACCTTCTGACCATGCTCGTCGAGGCCGGTCAGAAAGAACACCTCCCGTCCTCGCAGCCGCCAGTAGCGCGCCAGTACATCGGCCGCGACGGTCGTGTACGCGTGACCGATATGCGGCACGTCGTTGACGTAGTAGATGGGAGTCGTGATGTAAAACGTGTCAGCACGCTTCATGGCTGGAGAGTCACGATATCAGGTTAATCGCGGGGAAAGCTAGACTATCGCCGCGGCAGGGCATCGGCGGATGAGGAAAAAAGGTCACGAAACCGGATGAGAACGTTTTCGAGCGCGATCTGCAAATTGAGGTTCCGGGCGCTCTGTCCTTGGAGCCTATCAATCTCTTCGAGCAAGTCAATGAGAGCGTCGATATGAACCGTTTCCGACAGGGCCGCAAACGCCTCCCGGCGGTCGAGGTCAAGCGCGTGGTCGATGGTTCCCCCCATTGAGACGGTGAGGATATCGCGCAACCACCGCTGAAGCCATGCGAGTGCCTCGCCGGCGCGGTCCGTCTTGGACAATGTTTCAGCCGTATTGAGCAGAATGGAGATGGAACGCAACGCAGACGGAGCCAGGAGCGTCGAATATTCATGTTGCCGGGATTTCATCGCGTCGACATCAGAGTCCAGGGCTTCGCCGATTCGGCCTTCACTGAGGATGGCCAAAAACCGTGCGTCCGCCGGGGGAAGGTTACGGCGAAGGATCACCGCGGCTTCGATCTGCGTTTGCGCAGGTGCCGCGAAACGCAACGCCTGGCATCGCGAACGAATCGTGGCAGGCAAGGCGAAAGCTCTGCTGGAAACGACCAAGAATAGGCTGTGATCGGGAGGTTCTTCAAGGGTTTTTAACAGAGCGTTTGCCGCACCGATGGTCAGGCGGTCGGCGTCATCAATCACGCAGATCTTGCGATCGCCGATGAGCGGTCGATAAATAATCTGCTGTTCCAGGTCACGAATCTGCTCAATCTTGATTTGGGGAGTCGTCTGCTCAGGGTCTGGATGGATCACACTGAAATCGGGATGAGTCCGCGATTCGATCTGGACGCAACTGCGACAGATGCCGCACCCATCAGCGGGATGCGTGACGACATCGCAGAGCAATGCCTGTGCGACACGAATGGCCAGGAGACGCTTTCCGATGCGATCCTCGCCGTGAAACAGATAGGCATGCGCTAGCCGGTTATTGGAGATGGCAGCTTGCATCAGCTTCTTGGGTTGGTTGTGGCCGATCACATCTGCGAAGGGCATCACCCGACCTGCGTCATCGGTGATTTCCGTCCTGTACCCTGGCTTGCGGGAAGGGTTCTCGACGTAGGACGTCGTGGTATCAAGGGAGTGACGACCTGGATGACGGCATCAGACACTCGGACGGGAGAAACACTGGCATCGACAACCTTGATGCGGTCGGGCTCGCGTCTTGCCAGACGTAAGAATCCTTTTCTGATCCTCATATGAAACGCGTCCGATTCCAAATCCAAGCGATTATTGTGACGGTGGTTCCGGCGGCGGGCCAGGCCGGTGGCAACCGGGACATCAAAAAGGATTGTCAGATCCGCCTCCAGCCCTTGTGTGGCCAATCTATTCAGGCGCCTAAGCGAGGCGACATTCAGTCCCCGCCCATATCCCTGATAGGCGAGCGTCGAATCGGCGAACCGATCGCACAAGACGATAGCCCCTTGCGCCAATGCGGGCCGGATCACTTCGTGAAGATGTTGCGCACGAGCGGCCAACACAAGAAACGCCTCCGTGTGCGCCGTCAACGCCATATTTCTGTGGTCAAGGAGTACCTGTCGGATTTGTTCTCCAGCCGGCGTTCCTCCCGGCTCCCGCGTTCGAAGCACGATTCGTCCTCGATTGTCCAACCATTCTGCGAGCCGGGAAATCTGGGTCGTTTTTCCGCTTCCCTCGACCCCTTCGAAGGTGATGAATAGTCCCTTGTGTCCCCTCCGAGAGTGGCCCAAATCCCGCCTCTCCATCCCTGTGGATAACTGGGTCGGCATACTAGTCCAAGTTATTGAAAATAGCAAGAAAAGGCTTGCGGCAACCTAGGGCATATCTGTATCATCATCCTCTACCTCTGGGCCTCGCAGATTTGATGCTCAAAGCCTCACTCAAGCGCTACTTTTTGACGGGCCTACTCGTTATTGTTCCCATCTGGGGCACTGTCCTGATTTTGAAGACCCTCTTCATCAGTCTGGACGGGATTCTGGGCGATGTCGCGGCCCGTTTCATCACGCACGGCCGCTACGTTCCTGGGCTGGGCATCGTGGCCCTGATTCTCCTCATGTTTCTTACCGGTCTGTTTGCCGCCAATGTCATCGGCCATCACATCGTCAGGTATTGGGAAGGACTTCTGAACCGAGTTCCGGTGGTCCGCGGAATCTATTCGACCCTGAAATCCATGATGGATATCCTCTCCTTTGCCGAACGCGACAGCTATCGCCGCGTGGTGCTGATTCAATTTCCAAAGGATGGGCATTACTGTTTCGCCTTTGTGACGGGCGTCACAAAAAGTGGCATGCAGGACCTATCGGGACCGCTCGTGCATGTCTACGTACCAACCTCGCCTAACCCGACATCGGGGTATTTCCTGTTGGTTCCGGAGGGGGACGTCATTGCAGTCAATATTTCAGTGGAAGAAGCCATGAAACTCATCGTATCCGGTGGACTCTATACGCCAAGCCCCGCCATGGGCCCAATGCTCAATCCAGAACGTGCGCGTTCCCCGATCAAGCAGCCCCAGGCAGAGGTTCCTATCGCATGAGTTCTGCGCACGACGGGTATCTCAGGACCAATCAATGAATCCTGCACATCGGAATTCCTCCAGCGTGGTGCCCGGTCTTGCCGTCATCGTCATGGCGGCCGGTCTTGGTAAACGGATGCAATCCAAACTGGCGAAGGTGCTGCATCCTGTCGCTGGGAAGCCAATGGTCAATCATATTGTTGACCTTGGCAGGCGTCTTGCCGACCGTGGGGTCGCCGTTGTGGTGGGCTATCAAGGTACTGAGGTTCGGGCGGCACTGGAGCGACAGTTTCCGGCCATGACGGAAAAAGACCCAGCGATTGTGGTTGTGGAGCAACCTCGACAGTTAGGAACGGGCCATGCCGTGCTACAATCCCGCCCGGTGTTTCAACGGAAGGCCAAGGTACTTCCAGATCGCTATCTCATTCTGAACGGTGATACGCCGTTGCTATCTGAGAGAACGGTGCGGGAATTGTTGCGTGTTCACGAAGAGCAGCATGCAGCCGTGAGTGTTTTGACC
Organism: Nitrospiraceae bacterium; assembly: GCA_040510255.1. Taxonomy (GTDB): domain Bacteria; phylum Nitrospirota; class Nitrospiria; order Nitrospirales; family Nitrospiraceae; genus DASSBQ01. Next base: position 4,053 of record JBEVJJ010000297.1, read on the forward strand.
GCGATCGTGGATGATGCCTCGGGGTATGGGCGTGTGATCCGATCAGGAAATGTGGTGGGCCAGTCAGGTTCGAGCCGGAAGCCAGTGTTGAAAATCGTGGAAGAGAAGGATGCGTCTTCCGACGAGCGGCAGGTTCGGGAAATCAATGTCGGGACGTACGTCGTGGAAGGCTCATTCTTATTTCCGGCGTTGGACAAGCTCGATCCACGCAATGCACAGGGCGAATACTACTTGACGGATATCGTTCAAATGGCAGTCGATCAGGGATTCACGGTCTCGGCCGTGCCGCTTCCTCATCCGGAGGAAGGACTGGGGATCAATACGAGGACCCAATTGGCGGAGGCTGAACGTATCCTTCGGCAACGCATTCGAGAGCGCTGGCTTGAAGCGGGAGTAACGATGCGCGATCCCGGATCCACCTGGATCGATGCCGAAGTGACGATCGGCCGCGACACAGTGTTGCACCCGAACGTGACCCTCGAAGGAACGACAATCATCGGCGAGGATACCGTCATTCATGCCGGAAGTAGAATCACCCGCTGTGTCATTGGAGATCGTGTCGAAATTCTCGACCACTGCGTTCTGAAGGATTCTTTGGTGGAGGATGAAACGGCCATAGGACCTTTCGTCCATCTGAGGCCGGGTGTCGTGCTTCGCAGGAATGCCAAGGTCGGAAATTTCGTTGAAATGAAAAAGACCGAACTCGGGGAAGGGTCGAAGGCCAACCATCTGAGCTATCTGGGTGACGCGCGAGTGGGTAAAGGCGTCAACATCGGCGCCGGGACAATCACCTGCAATTTTGACGGTTGGAACAAATATCAGACCATTATCGGTGACCATGTCTTTCTTGGAAGTGATACGCAATTGATCGCGCCCGTGACGATCGGCGAGGGCGCGATCATTGCGGCCGGGGCGACTGTCACAGAGGATGTGCCGGCAGACGCATTAGCGATCACCCGTGTTCCACAAGTCAATCGTCCAGGATGGGCGGCGCGCAGGCGGGCGCTTAGACAGCAGGAGGCGGAATCAGAGGGAACGAAAAAGACAGTGTCTGGACGCAACACACCACACAAGAAACAACCGTAGGGAGTCGATATGTGCGGCATCGTCGGGTATGTGGGGAGCGAAGAAGCCGTTCCAATCCTATTGGATGGTCTGCAGAAGCTTGAATATCGGGGGTACGATTCCGCGGGCGTTGCGATTCAGCAGGGTCAGAAAATTGAAATCCGACGCAGTGTCGGCAAGCTGGTGAATTTGCAAAAATCTCTCTCGCAAAAGAACCTCAGCGGGACCTGCGGAATCGGCCACACGCGATGGGCCACGCACGGCAAACCATCCGAGCAGAATGCTCATCCGCACCGGTCCGATGGATGTGTTCTGGTCCACAACGGCATCATCGAAAATTATGTTTCGCTCAAGCAGCAATTGCATAAAGACGGGTACAAGTTCGGCTCTGAGACCGATACAGAAGTTGTCGCGCATTTGATCGATAAGCACTTCAAGATGAAGGGCATGTCTTTGGCAGATGCGGTCCGTGCCGCAGCAAAAGACATCCGTGGCAGTTATGCCATTACCGTTATCTCTGAGCGGGAACCAGGCACATTGGTCGCCGCCCGTTCAGGATGCCCGTTGGTGATCGGACGAACAGGAGAGTCGTCTTTTGTAGGGTCGGACGTCATGGCCATGCTTGCCCATACACGCGATGTCACATTTCTGGATGAAGGAGATGTCGCGATCGTGACTGCGAAACAGATCACGATTACAGACTTGGAGGGACGGCCGGTCGCGCGAAAAAAGACCACGATCACATGGGATGCGTCGGCGGCGGAAAAGAGCGGCTATCCCCACTACATGTTGAAAGAGATCCATGAGCAGCCGCAGACGATTCTCGATACGATGCGTGGCCGGTATTCCTATGACTCCGGTGAGGCGGATCTTCCCGATATCGGCTTGACCCCCAAGCAATTCGCCCAGGTGGGAAGAATTTGGATTGTGGCCTGCGGGACCAGTTGGCATGCCGGCCTCGTCGGAAAGTATTTATTCGAAGAGATGGTCCGAACACCGGTCCAGGTCGATATCGGGTCCGAGTTTCGGTATCGCGATCCGCTCATCGAGAAGGACGATCTTTTTCTTACCATCTCTCAGTCCGGCGAGACGGCCGATACGTTGGCGGCAGCGCGGGAGGCGCGAGAAAAGGGCGCGCATGTTGTCTCGATCGTCAACGTTGTAGGCAGTACACTGGCCCGTGAATCCGAAGGCGTGCTGTACACTCATTGTGGACCGGAAATCGGAGTGGCCTCGACCAAGGCTTTTACTGGCCAATTAGCTGCGCTCTATTTGTTGGCGCTGCATTTGGGACGGGTGCGGGGCGCTCTTTCCGGGGCCGACGGGAAGGCTTGGTTGGATCGTCTGGTGACGTTGCCTGCGCTCGTGAAGCATGTCCTCGGGCGGGAGGCGGAAATCCTTGCGATTGCCAAACGATATTACAAGAAGAAAAATTTCCTCTATCTGGGTCGAGGCATTAATTACCCGGTGGCGCTCGAGGGGGCGCTGAAGCTCAAGGAAATTTCTTATATTCACGCCGAAGGCTATGCGGCCGGAGAGATGAAGCATGGTCCCATCGCACTGATCGACAAAGAGATGCCGGTCGTGGTGCTCGCTCCACGCGATCGCCTCTACGAGAAGACGGTCAGCAACTTGATGGAGGTCAAGGCGCGGCGCGCTCCGGTGATTGCCCTGGTTGCTGAAGGCGAGCGCGAATTGGGGAAGATTGCCGATGCAGTCTTTACCGTGCCCGATGTTCATCCCCTGTTATCGCCCATTCTCTTCACCATTCCGTTGCAGCTCCTGGCCTATCACATCGCGGTCCTTCGGGGAGCCGACGTGGATCAGCCGAGGAACTTGGCCAAAAGCGTCACGGTCGAATAGGGACTTGTTGGAATTCAGCCGTTCATCTTCACGGAAGGACTACCGAGACCCATGACCATAACCAGAGCGGAAGTGCTGCGAGTGGCACGGTTGGCACGGCTGGAGCTCGCGGATAGTGAGCAAGACGCCTTCGGGAAACAGCTCGACCAGATTCTCCTGTATGTCCAAAAGCTCAAGACATTTGATACAGAGGGTGTGGAAGCAACCTCCACCGTGTTGGAACAGGTCAATGTGTTTCGTCCGGATGAAGCGCGTCCGTCCCTGTCAGTGGATGAGGCTCTGGCTAATGCGCCGGTGACCCAGGAGAACTATTTTCAGGTCGCGCGAATCATTCAGGAATCGTGAGTTTCAGACCATGCTGACTAGACCCGGAGTGGAGTCAGTTCTGCTCCGGTCGATGTAGAGACCACCAACACCGAAGCCTTTACGAGGGAATCACTCATGTTTCGACAGATGTTACGATCCAAGATACACCGTGCTACCGTGACTGAGACATGTCTGGAATATGAAGGGAGTCTGACGGTCGATGAAGAACTCCTCGAGGCAGCCGGCATTCTTCCGTATGAAGCCGTCGTATGTTCCAATCTGAATAATGGGGAACGGTTTATGACCTATGCCATGAAAGGGAAGCGCGGCGGCGGCGAAGTCATCTTGAACGGCCCGACTGCTCGAAAAGGGGCGCTGGGAGATCAGATCATCATCTTCTGTTACGAGTATTACGGCGAGGAAGAGATCAAGCGGCATACCCCCAAGATTATTCAGGTGGATTCCAAAAACCGGATCACCAATAAGCCGGTCAAACACTGATGTCGTTGCATAAGCTGACGCTGGCAGAGCTCCAGCACAAATTTACGGCCGGAGAGGTCAACGCGTCGGATATCGCGCGCGCCTATTTCCTGCGCATCAACCAGGTTGAACCTCGTGTGCGGGCATTCGTGACGCAATGCAAGCAGGCGATGATGGATCAGGCCGAGGCTCTTGACCGTAAACTCAAGGGATGGCGTAAGACACTTCCCATGATGGCGATGCCACTCGCGGTGAAGGACAACATTTGTACCCGGGACGTAAAGACCACTTGTGCCTCCCGCATGCTCGAACATTTCACGCCGCCCTATAACGCAACGGTGATCTCGAAATTGCAGGAACAAGGATATTTGCTTGTTGGAAAGACCAATATGGACGAATTCGCGATGGGTTCATCAACAGAGAACTCCGCGTTCGGCCCAACCCGCAATCCATGGAATGCTCAAATGGTCCCCGGCGGGTCCAGTGGGGGTTCCGCTGCAGCGGTGGCTGCGGATGAATGTGTGGCCGCATTGGGTTCGGATACCGGAGGATCAATCCGGCAGCCGGCCTCCTTCTGTGGCGTAGTCGGCCTCAAGCCGACGTATGGGCGAGTGTCTCGTTACGGGCTCGTGGCCTTTGCGTCTTCCCTCGACCAAATCGGGCCGATTACGAAGAATGTGACGGATGCCGCACTTCTGCTGGGCGCGATTGCCGGTCATGACCCACGCGATACAACCTCTGCGGACGTGCCCGTTCCGGACTACACGAATGCATTCAAGAAGCGGGATGTAAAGAAGCTCAAGCTGGGCGTGCCTGCGGAATACTTCGCGTCGGGTCTGGATCCGGATGTGGAACGCGCCGTGCGCGCAGCCATCGAGGAGTTCCGGAATTTAGGAGCCACGGTGAAGGAGATCACCTTACCTACGACCGATGCCGCTGTCGCAACCTATTACGTGATCGCGACTGCCGAGGCGAGTTCAAACCTGGCCCGGTACGACGGAGTCAAGTATGGTCTGAGGACGAAGGAAACCACCGATTTGCTCGACATGTACATGAAAACCCGGGAAGAAGGATTTGGCGCAGAGGTCAAACGCCGCATCATGTTGGGCACCTATGTGTTGAGCGCCGGATACTACGATGCCTACTACGGAAAGGCACAAAGCGTCCGGACCTTGATCCGGCGCGACTTTGACGCGGCCTTCCAGGAGGTGGATTTCATTGTGACGCCGGTGACACCGACCCCGGCTTTCAAGCTTGGCGAGAAGCTGCAGGACCCCCTGCAAATGTATCTCTCCGACATCTTCACGATTTCCGTAAATTTGGCCGGTCTGCCGGCGATCTCCGTGCCATGCGGGGTTTCACAAACCGGCCTGCCGATCGGGATGCAACTCATCGGACGGGCATTCGAAGAATCGACAATTCTGCGCGCTGCATACGCATATGAGCAGGCCACGCCATGGTGTGCAAAGCGGGCGATCATTCGATGACCACGGCATGCGCATGGTTTGAGCGTCTCAATCTGATGCCTGCATTCTGTTGCCGGAGGGCCCCATGGTTGTTGAAATTGCGGCAATACTCGTGGCAGTGGCTTTCGCAGTTCTTGTTGGATACCTCGTTCCGCTCCTGATTCAAGTACGTAGGACAGTCGCGGAATCCGAGCAATTGCTGGTCCGAATGAACAGCGAACTCCCCTCTCTGATTGCGGACCTCAGAGCCATGAGCCAGAATCTCAATGATCTGACGGAGCAAGCGAGAGGTGGGGTAGAGCACGCGTCGGTGCTTCTGCACGCTGCGGGACAGGTGGGAGAATCGGTTCAGGTGGTTCATAATCTCGTCAAAGGATCCGGAGACTCCTTACTCGCCAATATGACTGGCATCGTGGCGGGTTTGCGAGCGGCCAAGGACGTCATCAAAAAACGTCTCAAAGAAGGAGGGAAGCACAATGGGAGATGATCACGGACCTTCATCGGCAGCGATACTCTTGGGATTTTTGAGTGGAGCGGCGCTTGGGGCGATGGCGGCCGTATTGTTGACGCCACGAGCTGGACATGAATCGCGTGAGATGCTGCGCGGGTATGCAAAACGTGCAGAGGACAGGTTGCGCAATTTCGCTGGAGAGGCAGGTCATTCGTTGGAGGAAGTTGTTGAGCAGGGTCGGGATTTCATCGAATCGAAGAAATCTGTTCTGCGTGAGGCGTTTGACGCAGGCCGTGAAGCCGTCCGTCGCGAACGAGAGCGTCCTTCCACGGAAGATCAGAGGTAGTGGTGACATACGAGGTTGTCATCGGGGTTGAAGTGCATGCTCAATTACGCACGCAGTCCAAGATGTTTTGCGCGTGCGGGACGTTGTTTGGATTGGGAGCCAACTCTCAAACCTGTCCGGTTTGTCTGGGGATGCCGGGCGCCTTACCGGTCTTGAATCAGAAGGCTGTTGAAATGGCTGTGCGTACGGGACTCGTGCTGAATTGCACTATCCGGTCCAGGAATCAGTTCGCCCGGAAAAACTATTTCTATCCTGATTTACCAAAGGGGTATCAGATTTCTCAATACGAAGCCCCGATTTGTGAGCAAGGATGGCTTGACATCCAGGTTGGAACCAACCAAAAGCGAATCCGTATCCGCCGCGCGCATTTGGAGGAGGATGCCGGAAAGAACGTCCACGAGCCTGCGATGGGCAGCGGCGTGGATTTCAATAGGTCAGGGACACCTCTTCTCGAAATCGTCACCGAGCCTGATTTGCACACCTCCGAAGAAGTGGTCGCTTATCTCAAGACGCTGCGTGAGTTGCTCATGTACCTACGCGTCTGTGACGGGAACATGGAAGAGGGAAGCATGAGGTGTGAACCGAACCTCTCCCTCAGACCGGTCGGTCAAAAGGCATTCGGGACGAAGGTCGAGTTGAAGAATATTAACTCCTTTAAATTCGTGAAGGACGCGGTGGAGTTTGAGATTCAACGACAGACGAAGTTGCTCAGAGAGGGGGGTCAGGTCCGGCAAGAAACGCGGCTCTGGAATATCGATCGAGGCGAGACCGCGGTGATGCGCACTAAGGAAGACGCGCATGATTATCGGTATTTTCCGGATCCAGATCTGGTGCCGGTAGTGATAACCGATGAATGGATCGAACAGCTACGTCCGACGGTTCCGGAATTGCCCTCGGTGAGGCGACATCGTTTTGTCAAAGACTACCGGCTCACCGAATATGATGCCGGAGTATTGACGGCTGATAAGGATACAGCTGACCTGTTTGAAGAGACCGTTGCCAGGCAACAAGAGTCTCTTGGGGTCTCAGTCGAAGTCTTGGGGAAGGAAACGGGCAACTGGATCATGGTCGAAGTGCTGGCATTGTTAAAGAAGGGCATGCCGAATGATCAGACATCGGAGAATGCGCTGGCTATTGCCGATAGCCCGCTCTCTCCGCCCAAGCTTGCCGAGCTTCTCCTCATGAAGCGCAAGGGCGAGATCAGCGGACCTACGGCCAAGTCAGTCCTGGAGGAAATGTTCAGAACGGGTCGGACCGCTGCTGAGATCGTTGCGGCTCAAGGGCTCACTCAAGTGTCGGATGAAAGTGTTTTGGAAAGGATTCTGGATGAAGTCTTGGCAAAGAATCCGGCGCAAGTTAAACAGTACAAAGGCGGAAAGGAGCAGGTCATTGGTTTTTTGGTCGGACAGGTTATGAAAGAGACCGGTGGAAAGGCCAATCCTGGAAAAGTGAACGAGCTGTTGAAACGACGGTTGTCATCAACCGCAGGGACTGTTTGAGGGGAGGGTACGGGAAGCATGAGCGCGATTCTGGACATCCGAGCACGACAAATTTTGGACTCGCGGGGCAATCCTACCGTTGAGGTAGAAGTCACCTTGGAAAGTGGTGCAAACGGACGGGCAGCTGTTCCCTCCGGCGCATCGACAGGGGAAAAGGAAGCCATTGAGTTGCGGGACGGCGACAAGAAGCGATGGATGGGCAAGGGTGTATCAAAAGCTGTCGCGAATGTGACCAAAGCCATTGCTCCCAAGCTGCTCGGTATGGATGCGTACAACCAGTCGGCGATCGACCATGCAATGATCGAGTTAGATGGTACCAAGACCAAAGCCAAACTTGGAGCCAATGCCATTCTAGGTGTGTCTTTGGCTGTAGCCAAGGCCGCTGCTGTAGAAACTGGTCAACCCTTGTATCGATACCTTGGAGGGACCGGAGCCCGGACGCTCCCCGTCCCGCTCATGAACATCATTAACGGTGGCGCTCATGCCGACAATCGGCTGGATCTGCAGGAGTTCATGATCATGCCGGTCGGGGCTTCGCGGTTTTCCGATGCCTTGCGGATGGCGACAGAAGTCTTTCATGTACTCAAAGCCTTACTCAAGAAAAAAGGGCTGAGCACGGCAGTGGGTGATGAAGGTGGATTTGCCCCAGATCTTCAGTCGAATGAAGAGGCCCTTACGCTGATCATGCAGGCCATTGAGGAAGCCGGCTATCGCCCAGGTCGGGACATCGCGTTGGCGCTCGACTGTGCCGCGAGCGAACTGTACGACAAGGGCCGGTATTTTCTCGAAGCGGAGAAGCAACCACAACGCTCGTCGGAAGAGATGGTGAACTATTACGGGAAATTGCTCGACCGCTATCCGATTCTTTCGATTGAGGATGGTCTGAGCGAACTGGATTGGAAAGGCTGGGAGCTGCTCACCAGAAAATTGGGCGCACGGGTGCAGTTAGTGGGTGATGATATCTTCGTGACGAATGTCGAAATCTTTGGGAAAGGGATTCGGGAAGGTATCGGCAATTCAATTCTCATCAAGCTCAATCAAATCGGTTCTCTCACGGAAACCTTGGAGGCGATTGAACTGGCAAAGCGATCGGGCTATACGGCGATTGTCTCCCATCGGTCCGGAGAGACCGAGGATACGACGATTGCGGATGTGGCCGTCGCTCTGAACACCGGACTCATCAAGACAGGTTCCTTATCGCGCACGGATCGCGTGGCGAAATATAATCAACTCTTGCGAATTGAAGAAGAGCTGGGAGCATCAGCCTTCTATCCAGGAATACGGGCAGTTCCAATAAGGGCCTGAACATTATGGTGAAACCAAATCGGGGGCGTGACTGGCTGGATTGGCAGCGGAAGCTGTTCATCGTGGCGAAATGGACCGGGTTGACCGCACTGGTCTTCATGGCCGGGTCCCTGTTAGCTGGGGAGATGGGAGTACCGCGGTATCTCAGCATGCGTGCACATATGGAGCAACTTGGCCGGGAGCTTGCGGACCTGCAACATCTTAATGCCGAACTCCGAACGGATATCGATCGCGTGCAGTATGACTCGGTACGGATCGAAGAGCTTGCCCGTGAGCGATTGGGTTATGTGCGCAGAGGCGAAACCGTGTATCAACTGGCTCCCACGCGGGAGCCTGATCGTTGAGTGTCCCATGAAATGGGGAACGGTTGCCATCATTGGACGGTCCAACGTCGGGAAGTCGACGCTCCTGAATAGACTCCTCAATGAAAAAATTGCAATCGTCTCGGACAAGCCGCAAACGACGCGAACGCGAATCCTAGGCGTTGCCCATGTCCGTGACGCCCAAATCGCCTTTCTGGATACGCCCGGATTGCATGAGCCACAGCATCTGTTGAATCGTCGAATGGTCCGAACCACTCTCGAGTCCTTCGAAGATGCCGATGTGATCTATGTGGTGGTAGATGCCACGACGCAACCGGGGCCTGGTGATCGTATCGTCGTGCGTCATATCCAGAACGCTGTGACCAAACACAGTCGCCCTATTGTTCTTGCGGTCAACAAGGTGGATATGGTGAACAAGTCGAAATTGCTCCCGATCCTTCAGAATTACAGTCGACTGTTTCCATGGGCGGAGGTCGTTCCCCTGTCCGCTCGGTCCGGCGATAACGTCAAGCGCTTGCTCGATACCACCGTCGCCCTTCTTCCTGAAGGCTCTGGGCCCTACGAGGAGGATATGGTGACGGACCAGCCTATGCGTACCTTGGCTGCCGAGTTGATTCGGGAGAAAATCCTTGCACAAACGTATGAGGAAATTCCACACGCGGTCGCTGTTGAGATCGAACAATTTCAAGAAATTGGAAAGTTGGCCCGCATTAATGCCACCATCCTCGTAGAAAAGGAATCCCAGAAGGCCATCGTGATTGGAAAGCACGGAGAGCGTTTGAAGCAGGTCGGCTCCGCGGCACGAAAAGAGATGGAGCGGCTGTTCGGCATGAAAGTGTTTTTGGAGATGTGGGTCAAGGTTCGAGAAGCTTGGCGCGAGGACGAGCAAGTCTTGACGGAGTTGGGATACTAGCGAGGGTGTGATGCAACCGTTGGACCGATCACGCATCGGTGAAAAGGATGCTGCGAAGGAAGCATCCCGAGACCCAAGCGACCGGGGACACGCAAAGTCTGATATTCGCTTGGTGTCTATTCAACGACTACTTCGTCGAGGGGCAATTACCAACCTCGCGAAAATGCTTGCTCGCATGCATCCTGCCGATATCGCCACCGTGATCGATCATCTGTCGTCACCAAAGGAAAAGCGGGAGATATTTGAATTGGTCCGCGGAGAAGCCAAGCGCGGCCAGGTACTGAGCGAACTGGATGGCGACAGTATCACGCACGTTCTATCCGATTTGCTTCCCTCCGATGTGGCCTGGCTCTTGAAGGATCTGGGCTCGGACGATATCGCCTACATTCTCAGCGTGCTGCCCACGGATCGGGCCAAGGAAGTTCTGTCCTTGATGCGGACGGAGGACTCAACCGAAATTGCCGACCTGCTGAGGTATCCAAAGGGAACCGCGGGCGCAATCATGACGACCGAATTTTTTTCCATGTCGGAGGATTCGACGGCGCAGGAGGCGATCCGCCGTCTGCAGCAAGCGACCGACGCTGAAATGGTGTTCTATATTTACGTGACCGATAAGGACGACCGGCTTGTCGGCGTGCTCTCGTTACGACAACTATTGACCGTGCCTCCGGCGACACCGCTCAAAAATATCATGACGCGCGATCTCATCAGCGTTGCCGTGGATATGGATCAGGAAGAAGTATCGCGGCAGGTGGCGAGTTATAACCTCCTGGCCATACCCGTTGTCGAGAAGGACGGAAAACTCGTCGGTATTATTACGGTCGATGACGTCGTGGACGTCATCCGAGAGGAAGCCACCGAGGACATGCTCAAAATGGCCGGCGCAATTGAGAAGGAGGCGGTTTCGAAATCCTCGAGTATGGCGGCGGCTCGCGTCCGGTTGCCGTGGCTGTTCACGAATCTCATCGGCAGTTTGCTGTCCGGCATGATCTTGTGGGTATTTCGCTATACGATTCAGGAAGTCGTGGCCATTGTAAGCTTCATTCCTGTCATTGCTGCGATGGGAGGGAATGTGGGCTTGCAATCGTCAACGCTGATTATCCGCGGTCTGGCGACCGGCATGGTGGAAATGACCGATGTCTGGAAGATTTTCTACCGCGAAGTCAAGATCGCGCTTATGATGGGGATCGCCTGTAGTTTGCTCCTTACCGCAGTGGGGTGGTTATGGCATCAGGTGTTTCTCGGTATGGTCGTCGGTGTATCACTGATCACCGCCTTTTTGGTATCGACCAGTATGGCCACCGTCATGCCCATTGCCTTGAAACGCATTGGTGTAGACCCGGCGGTTGCGGCTGGCCCGTTCGTGACAACGGCCAATGACATCACCGGGATTGCCATCTATCTTACGCTCGCCACTATATTTCTAGAGCATTTGCGATAGGGCTATGGGCACTGATGCCAATGAAACGCAATTCTTCAGGTCGGAACTGACATGCCTTTGGTAAAGACCAGTGCCATTGTCCTCCAGAGTCGACGATGGGGAGACGCTGACCGAATCGTGACGTGCTACACACTTCGATTCGGCAAGATTCGAGCGGTCGCTCGAGGGGCGAGAAAGATGAAGAGTCGATTGGGAGGTTCGATCGAACCGTTTGTGCTGTGTCAGATGGACCTTTTTGAAAAGCCTGGCGATTCTCTCTATCGGCTATCTCAGGTGGCCATGCAGGAATCCTTTTTGGCCTTTCGGGAGGATCTGACGCTCATGACGGCCGCCGCACGGATGGTCAATCTCGTCGCTGCGGTTGTGGCAGAAGGCGATCCGGATCCTCGCATGTTTGAGGCTCTCGAACAGGGATTGCGTTCGCTTGTGGCGAGCCGTGATCCGGGTTTGACGGTGTTGCTGTTTCAAATCCGCGTGCTCGGAGTGACGGGTTTCAAACCTCAGACGCATCACTGTGCCTCGTGCGGCCGAAACTGTCCCGAAGCGGCGCCGCAGTTTTCTCCTTCAGCGGGTGGATTGGTCTGTCAAGTCTGTGCTCGCCGGCAAGCCATTGAGTGCGTGCCATTATCACGGGGAAGCGTGGCCTTTCTGCAACAAGCGCTTCAGTTGACTTCAGCTCTGGTGTCGCGTTTGAATGCGGGAGGACAAGTACGCTCGGAAGTGGAGACCGCCATCGAAAGTTATGTCATCGCTGTGACAGGAAGGCGTCTGCCTTCAAATTGTTTCCGTACCTTGCCCATTTGACGGTGGTTCTCTTCCAAATACATCATCCTAGTCATGGTAAGGTATTGACCATGAGTACGAGGGTTCTCGAACCGGCGGACATGGAATGGGTTGATAAGGGGATTCTTGGAATCACATGGAATGATGGACACAAAAGTGTGTATCCCATACGATTCCTTCGGCAACAATGTCCCTGCGCAGCTTGTACGGATGAATGGACCGGAGAGTTGCGCTTACAGCCAGATGATGTTCCGCTGCTTATCATGTTGCAGGATGCTGAACCGGTCGGTCGATATGCGTTACAGTTCAAATGGAGTGACGGCCATGATACCGGCATCTACTCGTACGCGTTGCTGCGACGATTATGTCAATGCGATCTTTGCCAGCCGGTAAAACCTGAGGCTCCTAAGTCACGGCGACTCATGTGATGATGCGCAAAAGCCAA
>JBEVJJ010000298.1:0-3087 GCA_040510255.1 Nitrospiraceae bacterium
CCAAGGCCCTCAAGGTGACGTACTCGGACATCGAGGTGGGGATCGATCTCGACCCGGAACCTGGCGTCGCCGACAGCGGCGATCTCGAGAGCGATCTGGCCGACCTCCTGGGAGCGATCGGTGAAGCGGCGGCCGAGCGCGACACCATCGTCGTGATCTACATCGACGAGCTCCAGTATGTGCCCGAAGCCCAGTTGGCTGCCCTCATCACGGCCCTGCATCGTGCGTCTCAGAAGCAGCTTCCGGTGACCATGGTGGCCGCCGGGCTGCCGCAGCTCCTCGGGCAGATGGGGCGGGCGAAGTCCTATGCCGAGCGCTTGTTCGAGTACATCCCGATCGACAAGCTTGATCCGGAGGCGGCCACGAAAGCTCTTTGCGTCCCGGCGGAAAAGGAAGGTGTGACCTTCGAGGATGGGGCCATCGCCGAGATCATCGAGCAGACCCAGGGTTATCCGTACTTCATCCAGGAATGGGGAAAGCACAGTTGGGATCTCGCCGAGGCGTCTCCCATCGACGTGGATGATGCCACCCGAGCGACTGTCTCAGCTTTGGCCGAACTCGACGCGAGCTTTTTCCGCGTCCGGTTTGACAGGCTGACCCCATCCGAGAAGCGCTACCTCCGTGCGATGGCGGAGCTTGGCGAGGGACCGCATCGTTCTGGCGATATCGCCGACCAACTCGGCATGAAGGTCACTTCTGTCGCCCCCATTCGTAACTCGCTGATCTGGAAGGGCATGATCTACAGCCCTTCTCACGGTGACACGGCATTCACGGTACCGCTGTTCGACGGATTCGTGAAAAGGACGACGCAGGGAGCGGGAGTGTGAGCCCGTCCCGGAAACTCGACTACTGGTCATGGATAGTCAGACCTGTTGAGCGCATCTGGTCGGAAATGATCGGCATGGAATCTCCAAGCGTCGGTATCCGTCAGGCTGAGGCTTACGGTGCCTCCTCAAGGGCCTCGTCCGCAACGTCGAACTGAGGTTCGTCGCCCCGAGCGCCTTGGCGAAGTTCTTGCTTGCCTTGCAACCCCTTGAGGAAAACCTCATTCATGAGTGAGAGCTTCGGAGATCCGCCCTGCAACCCGACAACACTCTTCCTGCCATTGGCGTGCTGACACACGAGGGGGCCGAACGCATCGTCGCCGAGGGTGCCCGCCGCTACTTCGAGAGCCGTCGGGCGAAGGTGGACGAGTTCGTGGAACGGCACTTCTCGTTCTCAGGATCGCTCGCCATGCACCGCAAGGCGGTCGGATGGGACATGCTCAAGGCCCCTGTCAATATTGCCCTTGCCGTTCCCCAGCTCGCCACGAAGCTGGCGGCCGCCGGGGCCAAGGCCGTCGGAGCCGACAAGGCCTCGGAGTACCTCGGATCGAAGTACCTGATATTCGACACCGATCTCGGGCAGGAGATCGAGTGGCTGATCATCACCGAGCTCCTTGAGCTACCATTCCAGCAGGGAGGCCGCGTGTCCCATCAGGATGCCCTCGCGGAGACGATCCTGGCGGCGCCGGAACTCCGGGAGCGGCTTCAGCAGACGCTCGAAGTGATCGGACGAAAGGGAGACGATGCCGATTTCAGGGAGCGCCTTGAGGTGTCCCTGGAGACTTATGCGGGGACGCGTGGGGCTGCCACCGAGATCGCGACCTCACTGATGACCGTCGGGGCGGGGGCAGTTGCCTTGCAGAAGGTGACGCCCGGGGTCATGTCCCTGGGACCAGCCCTGGCAGCCGCCCTGGCACAGAATGCTGCCGTGGCCTCCTTTCCACTAGGGGCCAGTGCCGGAGGCCTATGGTATGGCCTCTTCCCAGCGGCGGTGTCTCCCGTCCTGGTCGGGGGAGTGTCGGGGGGACTTCTGGCGATCACTTCCGTCGCGGCGGCCTTCGCCGGGATCATCACCGACCCGATCCAGAAGGGTCTCGGCCTTCATCACCGCCGTCTCAACCGACTGATTGACGCCCTGGAGAAGCAGTGGAACCGGGAGCATAAGGATGCTGAATTCAAGGTGCACGATTCCTACGTCGCCCGCCTCATGGACGTGTTCGACATCCTCGGGGCCGCGTATCGCGTCGCCAGATCTTAGCGATCATTGCTGGAGAATTATCCTCTGCCCTCGGCATTGAACACCATTTGCCACAATGCTTCATAGCAGACAGCATCAGGTTTCGTGTTGGGGCCGGCGGTGAACGGGCTGCCTCCGGGAGGCTGCGACCAAACCAATCAACTACAGCGCAGTGACAGTTGAGGCTACGGGCGAAGATGTCGCCCTACGTTTCCTTACTCTAATGCTCTTGTCGATTTCCCCGGAACGATCCGGCGCTCGCCCAATGGAAAAACCTGGGCCTTCATGGCGCTATGTTTGGCCTGGGCGTCCCCCATTGTGGCCCGCGCTGCAGTGGTCGTGGCGCACAGGCGCGGCATCGGTGATCTCCAAATCGATGACGGCTCAGGTTTGTCCAAGTCGTACGGGCTCACAGAGGCATGGTGGCGACGTAAATGGCCAGCATCAGCAGGATGCACACTCCCGCAGAACCGACCAGCCAAGGAGCCAGCTGGCTTCTGTAATGCTCTTCCAGGCGTCGTTGGTGCTTGCGACGGGACATCGTCGGCTTCCTCCGGATGGCATGGCCCAGGATGATGTGTCGAGCGGATCATACCCTGTTGCGGACTGCGCCACGAGTAAGTATGGCGCCGTGACGGATGCTTCCGGCCAGATCGATCTTACTTGGCTTGTGGACCGCCGTCGCACGCTGCCCCAGCTCAAGCTGCGCTGGAAGGAACGAGATGGGCCACCGGCCGCGCCAGCGATGCGACGTGGCTTTGGCACAAGGCTGATCGAGCGCAGCCTCGCCCAGGATCGCGGCCGCGAGGCCACAATTGAGTTTGCCCCGATTGGCGTGATCTGCATTGATCGAGACACCGCTCACCGAACCAAAGCACATGGCCAATCCCGCGCAGCCTCGCGCGGTATCGCTCACCTGACCTCACACAGGATGGAGAGCATAAGGTTCTGAGTTGGGGTGCCCTGTAGGCTGGTTCATCGCGAGAGCGACAATCGAACCCAATCAGCGCGCGTGCAATGGGAGCC
>JBEVJJ010000299.1:0-14494 GCA_040510255.1 Nitrospiraceae bacterium
CATGCCTGCCGCGTCGTCCGAGACCCTCTCCCCGCGACCGTTCTCGCTCGGTGGCCTCGACGTCGTGCAAGATACGCCTGCGTCGCGCTCGCTTGCGAGCAGTCGCGGCGGGGTTCGGTCTCGATTGTCTCGCCACGACATGCCAGAGTAGTCTGAGTCACCTTGAAACGTTCCCGACCCATCATTCTCGTACATGGCGGAGCCGGTCGCCGGCCTCTATCAAAACGTCAGGCGCTCTGCCTAGAACAGGCTCTGGTCCAAGGCTTCCAGCTTCTACAGAACGATATCTCCGCTACCCAGGCGGTCGAATCCGCGGTGCGCGTGCTGGAAGCTTCCGGCCTCTTCAATGCGGGACTGGGGTCCAATCACCAGTTGGATCGAGTCCAGCGTATGGACGCATCGATCATGGAAGGTTCGGGACTGACAGCCGGAGCGGTGGCGTCGATTGAAGGAATCATGCATCCAATCACAGCGGCAAGACTGGTGATGGAAAAGACCGCGCATGTCTTGCTGGTCGGAGCGCCGGCTACCCGCTTCGCGCGATATTTTCAGGTTGAACCGCAACCACCCTTCCGTCGGCGGAGGTCGCGACAGCGGTTGCCTTCTGCCGGAGCGAACACCCTTCGACTCTTTGCGAAGATCGCACACAGTCGGTCTGTCTGGGAGCGGAGTGTGGGTAAGGAAACGGTTGGGGCCGTGGCACTGGATAGGGCCGGAACGGTGGCAGCCGGAGCGTCGACGGGTGGGGTGGACGTGATGCTGCCAGGTAGAGTCGGAGACACCGCCCTTATCGGATGCGGTGTCTATGCAGACAATCGATCCGGCGCGGTCTCCATGACGGGGTTGGGAGAGAGCATCATACGGGTTGCGGCTGCAAAGGAAATTGCCGATCTTCTCGAATGCGGGATGAGTCCCGCGAAGGCAACCCCTCTTGTACTCCGCAAAGTCACGAGGAGGACGAATGGATCGGCGGGAGCGCTTGTCCTATCGGCAGATGGTCGATTCGCCATCAGACATGTCACTCCGCGGATGGCGGCAGGTTATTGGGATGGTCTGGATTGTCCCTTCATCGGCGACCGTTTTCGATAAATTTGATCCGACCCTGCCAGTTGATTGTTCGACAGTCCGGAAGGGACAATAAGCGCCTGCATGATGGTTGGGGGGCTCGTGAATTCTGTACTCTTTCATGTTGCGTTTCCTGTGACGAACCTAGAAGAAGCGAGGCGATTTTACGTGGATGGTCTCGGTTGCGTGGTAGGGCGTGAATCCAGAACAGCCTTGACTCTGGGGCTGGCCGGTCATCAATTAGTGGCACACCTGGTGAAGGAGCCGGGGCCTCCTCAGAAGGGAGTGTACCCACGCCATTTTGGGCTCATCTTTACGTTAGAGAAGGACTGGCAAGCCTTGGCCGACAGGTCCAAGGCAAAAGGGTTGGTGTTCTATCAGCAGCCACGCCGGCGGTTTCCGGGAACCGTGATTGAGCATTCCACATTCTTTCTCGAAGACCCGTCGCAGAATCTACTGGAATTCAAACACTACGCGAACGAATCGGCGATTTTCGGCGAGCGAGACTTTCTCGAAGTCGGTGATTCGGAGGAATCGCACTAATCGACCGTACAATTGTGAATCGTTGTTCGTCTCTCGTATCTCGCGAGAGAAGCCATCTGATAGCCGATTCTGATCGAGATATGTGTCACGCTTATCGACTAACGGGGCGGTCCCTGCACGGAGACCGGCAAGCGGCCCTCGCCTTTTTCGATGCGCCTGAGAATATGCTGCTGCCGTGAACGGAGGTATCTCGTCACCTTCAGGGGATCGTAACGTCGGGGTGAGGGAAGGATTGCCGCCAGGAGCGTGGCATCCTCGATCGTCAGATCGCTCGCAGCCTTTCCAAAATGGTGCCGGGCCGCTGCTTCCGCTCCGAAGACTCCCTTCCCCCATTCGGCGACGTTCAGATACAGCTCCAGGATGCGTCGTTTGGTGAGATGATGCTCGAGCGAGCGGGTGATAAGCGCCTCCCTGGCTTTGCGAAGCAGCGACCGTTCCGGTGACAGGTAGAGGTTCTTCGCGAGCTGCTGAGTAATGGTGCTGCCGCCGCGTTTGAACTCACCGGCTTCCAGATCGTACACAGCGGCATCCTTGATGCCTTCCCAATCGAAACCCTCGTGCATGAAGAACGAGGCATCCTCGGTGGCCACGACGGCCCGTTGCAAATGTGGTGAGATGCGGGACATCGATACCCATGTCCACTGGGGTCTCAAAGGGCGTCCCGCCTCGCGGCTTTGAGTGCGCCGCGCCTGTATCAATGCGGTGTCCTTTGGGTTCTGCTTGGCGAGCAGGGAGACATCCGGAAGGGTGGACAGCCAGTAGAAGGCCAGAAGCGCCGCCGGAACAAGCACCAGGGCGGTCAGCCAAAATACGAAACGGCCCCAGAAGCTACCGGTTGACTTCGTCATCGCCGCAATCTATCAAGGTGTGAACCGAGCGGACCTTGCTGACCGGCCCACGCACACAGGCTGGTTCTACCCTGTGCCATGATGATAGGCCTGCCCCATGAAAATCCTCACGGCCGAGTTTATCAAAAGTTGCCGGGCGCCAGAACAGTTTCCTGCCGATCGGCTCGAAGAGATCGCCTTTGCTGGCCGGTCGAACGTCGGGAAATCTTCGCTGATCAACTCGCTGCTCCATCGGAAGAGCCTGGCCAAAGTCAGCAAGACGCCGGGGAAGACGCAAGCGATCAATTACTTTCTGATCGCGACCATGCCGGCATCGCGACTGTACTTTGTCGATCTGCCCGGATATGGGTACGCGAAAGTGGCTAAGTCGGTACGCGCCGAGTGGGGACCTCTTATCGAGGGATTTCTGACGACGCGAACCGCTCTTCGCGGTGTCGTACTCTTGATCGAATCCCGCGTGATCAGTCCTCAAGACGTGACGACCGTCGAATGGCTGAAGGCGATTGAACGTCCGATGATTATTGCCCTGACCAAAGTGGATAAGCTGCGAATGAATGAACGTCGTGGGAATCTCGAACGTGCGCGTGAGGTCCTCAACCTTCCGGCTAATGTTCCGATCATCGAATATTCGTGTGAAACGCACGAGGGGCGGGATGCGCTGTGGGGAGCCATCAGGGCACGGCTGAAAACTTGATGTCGATATAGGCCTTGTTCTTCAGGTCGGTCATCCAGATTTGATACTGGTCCTCGCTCTTCTGTTGAAACACCAACGTTTGAATTTCCGTCTTGACCTCCTCAAATGGGCGGAATTGCTGAGGCTTCTTGTCGTCGACTCGAATGATATGCACGCCGTCGGAACTTTCGATGGGTGGGGTCAGTCCGCCAATCGCCAAGGGAGCCAACGCCTGTTCAATCACGGGCAGCAGTTCTCCCTGACGGACTAACCCGAGACGGCCGCCGCGGGAGGCGTTCGGGCCTTCCGAGAAGCGTAAGGCAAGGTCTTCGAAACTTTCGCCTTGCTTCAAGGCAGCGAGGATACCCTCAGCTCTGCCCATGGCGATTCCGATCTCATCAGGACCGCGAGACCGGATGAATATCTGACTGAGCTGGTATTCTTCGGGGTATGCAAACCGTTCCTTATGCTCCTGATAGTACCGTCTCATATCTGGCTCCATGACCATCACCACGCCACGCACCTCACGATCGACCACGCGGAGGAGCAGCAACTCCTCTCGAACGGCTGAGGCGCTGGTGGCGTCCTTCACAATTGCCTTGTCGCCCTGTTTCTTCAGCTCTTCCACCGCTTGGGTTACTTCCTGATCCGTCACCTCGACGCCTTTGGTCCGGGCGGCTTGGAGCTGAAGTTTCCGCTCGATCATCTTCGTCAATGTCACATACTCGGCCGATTTGAGGCGCCGTTCCAACTCCGTGCCTGTGTACCGTTTCTGAAGCCGCTCCTGCTCTGTCGTCAGATCTCGTCTGACGTCTGAGAGCATGATGAGGTCGGAATTGACGACCGCGACAATGCGATCCTGAAGTTTGGCCCAAGTGACCGGGGAGAAAATGGTATCAAGGAAGACAAGGGCAAGAAAGACCAGGATCGTTGGGGACATCCGCAAGAAACGCGCTTGTGGGGGGAGGCCGGATGGCCTAGCCGGGCGGTTCATGTGAGAGATCGGTGTTTCATGCACAAACGAGGAGACATGGGGCCTCGTCGCGGATTGTACACTAATCAGGTGATGTCATGCGGGGTATTGCATAACCGGTACTCAGGGCACGATATCACCCGGAGGCCAGATTCGGACGAAAAAACTCAGAGACAATTACGGATTGGATCGGCTCTGAACGGCATCATCGGTGACATATCGCGAGGCGTCGGCTAGACGGATCGTCGCACTGGCCTTGAGATCGGAAAACATGTCATCCAAACGCTTCCGGCGCTTCTCGGCCAGCAGCTCCTGCCTGAGTCGTTCCCTGGTCGCCTGGTCGGCCTGGAGAATTTCCGGTTCCAATGGACTGACCTTGACCAGATAGTATCCACGGTCCGTCTTCACCGGCTCACTCACATAGCCCGGCTTGAGGGTTTGAACGATCGGCTCGAGCTCGACTTCAACCAATCCCTTGCGATAGGGGCCGAGATCGCCGCCTTTGGTGCGACTCTTCTCATCGATCGAATACCGCATGGCAAACTTCGTGAAGTTTCCTCCGCCTTCGACCTGCCGCTTGAGATCTTTGGCGGCATACACGTTCGACAGCAACATCACAGAGACTTGAACTTTCGGATTGGCGAGCAACTGGGTGGCATGTTTCAAAAAATAGGCTTCCGTTTCTTCCTTCGAGACCTCGACCTTCGTCTTGATACGATCTTTCAACACTTCGTCGAGAATGAGCTGCTCTTTGTAGTGTTGCGTCTTTTCGCGGATCTCGTCGGATTGGTCGAGACCTTGTTTGCGGGCTTCCTGTATCAGGAGTTCGCGCATGATCAACTCGTCCAGAAATCTCCGTTTCCCGCCTTCCTTCTGGTAGCGGGCGCGCGTGGCCTGCGACAGCTCATTCCAGCGTACCTCGAATTCGTTTTGGGTGATGGCGCGGCCATTGATCATCGCCACCACGGGTTCCTCCTCGGGAAGGTCTGTGCATCCCGGCAGGACCATTGCCCATCCGCACAGCACGATTATCAAGAGGGGAAGAGGCCACTGGGGCCAAGAAGGCTGCACGGTGTCCGGTGTTGTCATGGGTAATCGTGGCGGGTGTATGTACGGCTCCGTCGACCAGATCCTGATACTCACTTTGTGGTACCACAGACCTGGAGGGTTTGCAAGGTTGCGTTGAGTTCCGGAAAGACCAATCCCCAGTCTTCATGCGGGATCTGGAGCTGAAAGGACAAAGGGGAGAGAAGCCGTAAACGTTTCTGGTACTGGTCCATGAGCTGCTGGACCGCCGCTTCCGGAATCTTAGCTTTCGGATCGAATGTAATGACGACAGCGCCGGGTTGGACGACCAGCGAACTCAACCGGAGTTTCTTGGCCATGAGGCGGAGTTGCATCACTTCGAACAGCCGTTCCACCGATTCCGGCGGCTCCCCGTAGCGATCCTGAATTTCTCCGTGCAATAAAGCCAGGTCGCCCAGCTGCGGGCAGGAAGACAGTCGTTTGTAGAGAGACAACCGCTGATGGCTGTCGGCCACATAGGTATCCGGGATGAAGGCCGACAGGTTCAGCTGCAGGGTGGGGTCCGGTTCCTCCTCAACGAGTTGTCCCTTCAGCCGTTGCACCGCCTGTTCGACCATTTGCAGATAGAGATCCAAGCCGATGGCGGCAATATGCCCGGATTGTTGCTTGCCCAAGAGATTTCCCGCGCCGCGGATTTCCAGATCGGCGGCTGCAATGCGGAACCCGGATCCCAGCTCGGTGAACTGCTGGATGGCGGTCAATCGCTTCCGGGCGTCTTCTGATAAGGCCCCTTCGTCGGGAATCAAGAAGTATGCAAAGGCCTGCTCTCCGCTGCGGCCCACCCGCCCACGGAGTTGATAGAGCTGGGCCAGGCCGAACGTATCGGCACGATTGACGATAATGGTATTCGCGCTGGGTACGTCGAGTCCGGATTGAATAATAGCGGACGCGATCAGAACATCGGTTTCCCGATGGAAAAACTTCAACATGACCGATTCCAGCAACTGTGCGTCCATCTGACCATGGGCCATCACCATGCGCGCTTCGGGAACCAGTTCCAGCAGCCACGCGCCGATACGCTCCATGGTCTCGACGCGATTGTGCACGAAGTATATCTGTCCGCCACGCCCGAGTTCGCGAAGAATGGCCTCCCGAATGACCTTGTCGTTGGACCGGATGACCTGTGTACGAATCGCCAGCCGACCGGGCGGGGGTGTATCGATGATGGACAGGTCGCGAACGCTGGCCATTGCCATCTGTAACGTGCGGGGGATTGGCGTCGCGGTTAAGGTGAGCACATCGACTTGTGTGCGCAATTGTTTCAACCGCTCCTTATGCCGAACCCCGAACCACTGTTCTTCGTCGATGATGACCAGTCCGAGGTTTCGAAATACGACATCCTTTTGCAGCAGCCGGTGTGTGCCGATCACGATATCGATCGCACCGGACGCCGCGTCCTTCAGAATTGACTTGGTTTCCTTCGGAGATTGAAAACGCGAGAGCAGGGCGACGCGCGTCGGGAAGGGTGCAAACCGCTCCGCAAAGTTGTCATAATGCTGATGCGCGAGCAGGGTTGTCGGGACCAGGACGGCGACCTGGCGATTTTCCTCGATGGCCTTGAATGCCGCGCGCATCGCCACTTCGGTTTTCCCGTATCCTACGTCTCCGCATACGAGACGGTCCATCGGCCGCGTCGATTCCATGTCGCGCTTGATGTCCTCGATGGCCTTGATCTGGTCAGGCGTTTCCTCGTACTCGAAGGCCGCCTCGAACTCGCGAAGCATCGTGCTGTCCTTTGCATACGACGCGCGCTGGACGAGTTCGCGGTTCGCATAGAGATCGACGAGCTCATGCGCCATTTCCTCGATATCCTTCTTGACGCGCGCGGTCGTTTTCGCCCAGGAGGTCCCGCCCAACCGGTCCAGTCGAGGGACATGCGAGTCGGCGCCGGTGTAGCGTTGCACCTGGCTCAGACGGTCCAAGGGGACGTACAATTTGTCCGTCCCGGCAAACTCGAGAATCAGAAAATCGCTTTCGAACCCCTGCACCTCCAGACGCTGCAGTCCGCGGTATTTTGCGATGCCGTGTTGCACGTGGACCACATAATCGCCGACATTCAAGTCTTCGAGTGAAGAGAGGAAGGTGGCGGCTTTGGTTTTTGCCGGCGGTTTGTGACGGGTGCCCTTGGCGAAGAGCTCTTCCTCGGTTAGGACGACCATGCGGATGTCTTGAGAGATGAACCCCGATGATAGATCGCCACAGAGCACTGAGTAGGGAACCCGCTGCGTGACGGTCTCCTTCCATGCGGTCGGTTGCCATTGGACGGCCGGGAGATCGTGCTCGCTGAACAGGGCCAGTAACCGTCCGACCTGTCCCTGGCTGCGCGCCACCAGGAACACCGGACCGTTTCCCCGTAGGCGCTCCAAGATTTCCACCGTCTGACTGAACGTGGTGCCGCGCTGTCCCAGGCCCACGCTGGCCGGAGCTTGAATGGGACTGGACACGACGGGGTTCCAGGATTCGTGGGGGGCTGCGATCGGTTCGAGCGCCAGGCAGGAGTTCGTCTCGCTCTGTTCCAGGATGGTGTCCCAGGACAGGTAGAGGCCATTCGGAGTGGGATAGGGATCGGCTGCGGTCCGGTCCTCGTGTCGAAGATACCCTTCATTGATGGTGGTCCAAAAGTCGTCCGCCTCGCTTTTCAGGATGTCCGGTTGGTCAAGCACCAGGATCGGGGGGTGCTGAAAATAGTTCAGGAGCGAATCCATGCGCTCGTACACAGACGGCGCACGCCATTCGGCATCGGGCGCCAAAGGACGAAGCGGGTCTGGGCTATCCGCAGCTCTGATCAGTTCACGAGCAGGCAAAAAAGTGGCTTCGCGGATGTTATCGGTTGATTTTTGGGTCGCGGGATCGAAGAAACGCAGTGACTCTACCGTATCTCCCAGGAATTCGACGCGAAGAGGATCCGGATAGGCCGTCGAAAAGATATCGACGATACCGCCGCGGATGCTGAACTGACCGGGAATCTCCACCACCGTGCTGCGTTGATACCCAAGTTGCAAGAGGCCTGACACAAGGAATTCTCGTTCGATCGAGGCCGCGGGTTTCAGCCGGAGGATAGACGATGTAAACACCTCGAGCGGAATCACCTGCTGAATCACCGCCGGGACGCAGGTGACGAGGATGGTATCGTCTTGACCTCGTAGCCGCTGCAAGGTCCGCATACGCCGCGCGACGAGTTCGACATTCGGGGCGGTGGATTCATAGGGCAACGTTTCCCATTTTGGAAAGAAGGCCAGCCGATCTTCCGCCAGCCCGAACAGTTGATGAAAAAAGCGAAGATCGTCATGGAGCCGTTCGGCGGACTCGTTCGTCGTCGTGAGGATCAACCACGAGCCGCGATGTGGCGAACGGGCAGGCGAGGATTGTGCCAGGAGGGTCAGGGCCAGCGCGCCGGCGGACCCATGCATGCCGGTCAGGCAGGGTTTCCCCTGGCCTGAGCGGAGAGACTCCGATACCGGGGCGAGCCATTGCGTGAGATATGAGGGGGGCAAAGCAGGCACGTGGATTCTAGGATGTGGTCGATCGAATTCGTTGAATCAGCGTCGTCGTTGAAATACCGGGCACTAAGGGAATGGTGGTCACTGTGCCACCTTTGCCTTCCACCACCTCGCGTCCGACAATCTGATCCAGGGGCCAATCGCCTCCCTTGACGAGCACATCGGGTTCGAGCAGCATGATGAGATTCTTGGGTTCCGGTTCGGCAAAGAGCACCACATAGTCGACACAGGCGAGCGAGGCAACAATCTCAGCCCGCTGAAGGTCAGGAACGATGGGCCGATCGGCGCCCTTTTGGAGCGCTCGGACCGAAGCGTCGGTATTCACGCCGACGACCAGGACGTCTCCCAGCGCTCGTGCCGCCTGGAGATACCTGGTATGGCCGACGTGCATGAGATCAAAGCAGCCGTTGGTGAAGACAACCTTCTTCCCCCGTTCCTGCAGGACCGTGAGCACCGGAGCGAGTTCCTCTCTCGTCTTCAGTTTGTCGGGCGTGTGATGCGAATGGTCCATGCGGTTCACTCCCATCTTATTGGGGACAGTCGTCCTGAATCAATGATCGTTCCCCGGACTCCTTCCTGCCGGCTGGAAATCGACTACATTTCAGTCCCATTGCGACCTTGGAGTCCGGATGGATCATCTGACCATCATGATTGTTGACGGGGATGTCGAATTCGAACCATCGAGCCTGATACTGACAAAGGCGGACGACTTTATTATCGAGGCGGTTGGCGGCAGGGAAGCCATTTCTCTCCTGGGCGCGACTCCCAAGGGCACGATATAAGCCAGCAAGCTCAATGGTTGTCCTCCACCGATCCGCGGAAGGTCTCGACAGTCATGACTCGCGTGACTTGTCGGGAAGCCCTCCTAGACGCATGATGTGTGTCCCATGCTTGGTCATCAGGGTATCGAGTGCGGCAATGGCTTTCTCCCGGCGATGGTCAAAGAGATGCGTCGTGACGGGGACCAGTCCGGACAGCCCGAGTCCGATCAGTCGGTACCGGACGCGGGGGAGTATCAAGGAGCCGAGAGCCAGGCGGATGGCCGGCCACATGGCCGGATCATAATTCAGTGGATCCGAGAATTGCCGTTGCCGGGTCGTGATCTTGAATAGGCTGTCCTTTAGTTTGATCGTAAAGACACGACTCGCCAGGCCCTGCACGCGGAGCTCGTGAGATAACTCGCCGAGAAAGCTCCGCAGCATCTCTTCAAGGAATGAGACGTCATCAGTATCCTCGTCGAAAGTCGTCTCGTGGCTGAGACTCTTGGCGTCGCGATCCGCGACGACCGGGTCGGGATCGATGCCCCGAGCGATTTCCTGGACTGCCCGTAAACGGGTGCCGAGCAGGTGGCGCAGGACGGACTCGAAGCGAGGATCCAGAACATCGGCTATCCGGACGACTCCGATTCGGCCCAGACTTTCGACGGACTTTGGACCGATTCCCGGCAGGGCCGATACGGCGAGAGGAGCCAGAAACGATGCCTCTTCACCGGGCGGGATAACTGCCAGCCCGTCCGGCTTGTGGGCGTCGGCGGCAACTTTTGCAACGGTCTTTCCCGTTGCCAGTGCCACGGTGCAGGTCAAGCCAGTGCCAGAATGGATTTCCTCTTTCAGAGAGCGAGCGAGTTGCTCGGGATCCGGGTATCTGGTTTGCAGGCTGGTCGTGTCTGCATAAAATTCGTCGATGCTCGTCCATTCCGTTGCGGGAAACAGGTGATCGGTCACCTCCTGCATCTGCCGGTGAAGGGTTATGTAGAGTGGGCGGTTGGGCGGAACGAGCACCAGATTCGGACAGAGACGCAGCGCCCGGATGGTCGGCATGGCCGAGCGAACACCAAAACGGCGGACGGCGTAACTTGCGGCGGCAATAATGCCGCGCGGAGGAGGTCCCCCGACAGCCACGGGTTTGCCGGCTAACGAGGGATCGGCCAGGATTGCCGCCGACGCGTACATGGCGTCGATGTCGCCGAAAAGAATTTGGCGTGGCCAGCGCGCCATAGGAGTCCTCCGTTACGGTCGTCTGAACGGCAACGCAAGCTGACTCATAGGTTCGACCGTCCGTCTGAACGTTGTCAGACCGACATCTTCTCTGAGGCCGCTCTCAATGCTGCGCTGTTCATCGGTACGTATGCAGGTTGTAAGCGCCAGCTCTTTGAGGGGTCCTCGGCAAACACCGCACTGGTGACGGCGGGGCTTGATCGTTCTTCGTTGTCTCCGATAAATATGCCCGCACTGCTGGCACCGCCAGGCATAGCGCGCCAGCGCATCCGTTTCCCGCGCCAATGAATGGTAGATGGTGATGCTCAACCCATCCTGATTCATGCGGTGCATCATCCGCCGAAAATCCGCCCCATGGTTCGGGCGTCGCTTCAAGACATCGTATTGCCATTGATGAATCATTTCATGGGCCAGCGTGCGCGTGAGTTCCAGGTCGCCAATGCGAGTCCCGGCGTCGAGCAATGGACGCGAAAGCTTGATGCAGCAGCGCGACCGTCCATCAGCGGGCTGAGGCACGTCTGCCGCTCGCGGCCCGCCGTGACTCATGAATAATCCGGCAGATGACGTCAGTCGCCGGCTCCAGACGATGGAGATGGGAGGTAATGCGCCGTCAAAATACCTCCCATTCAAGTCGGCCCAAAGTTTCTGAGCGGGATCAATCGTGACCATTGATCTTCAGGATCGTGGAGAGGTCGTCAACTGCGACACATCGTGGGGCGGGATGAGTAGGCGGCGCTCCGAAGACGAATCGGACCGTTCACTCGTGTTTCGCAAAGACCTGATCCTCGATCAGCTCGCAGAGGACATGGCCCAGGGTCGCGTGGTTTTCCTGGATGCGCGCGGTCACGCTGGACGGTACGACGAAGGCGTACTCGACCATGGAGGCCAGCTGGCCGCCGGTGCCGCCGGTCCAGGCGACTGTCACCAGGCCGGCTTCGCGGGCTGCTGCGATCCCTTTCAGCACATTGGCGGAATTGCCGCTTGTGCTGATGCCGATGGCGATATCGCCTTTCCTACCGTGTGCGAGGACTTGGCGAGCAAATACCTGCTCGTATCCATAATCGTTGGCGATGCATGTGATGGCGGACATGTCCGTAGCCAGCGCGAGAGCGGGGAGAGGCGCACGGTCCCGATGGTAACGACCCACGAACTCGGCGGCAATGTGGGACGCGTCCGTTGCGCTGCCTCCATTGCCGAACAATAAAACCTTGTGTCCCTCGCGAAAGGCGCGACCGATCAATTGCGCGACTTGGACGATCATATCGACATGCATGCGGACGAATTGCCGTTTGATATCGGCACTTTCATCGAAGGCTTTGATCGCCCGGTCTCTCATGGAATGGATTGTAGGGAACGAAGGAAGGTGTGTCAAACGACGCTCAGAAGATACGTGGCCGGCCGAGAGGCTTTGCCGCGGAAGACACCTTCGGGGGTACCCAACTAACCGCTGCAAGCTTCGAAGCCTACAAACTCGGCCGCCTCTCGAACAGTGTAGGCTTCGCCCTTGCTAGGAAGCGGCAAGGGGCCTGCAGCGGCAAGTTGTGTCCCGCCCCCTTCGGCGATTGGCGGCAAAGCCTCCCATCCGGCCTTCGACACTTTGTGACAGGACTTGTTCAAGAGTGGTCGCGCCGGAGCACAGGACGACTCTGATGCACGCGGCGGTGTTCTGGCTTCAGTGAAGTCGGCGCTCAGCTCTCCTGCCACTGCCTGGCATCTTGGATACAATCGAGATTCTGAGGGCTGCTCGGCAAACGCGCAGTGTCTTTTGAGAGTGGAAAGGTTCGCAGAGGCGCATTGTGTCCTCGCCTCTTCGGCGACAGGCGGCAAAGCCTCCCATCCGGGCTTGCTGGCTAAGCCATGAAAACTACTATCTTGGAAGGATAGTCAGGGTAACATTCCGTTCTCCCCGCTCGATACCACCAATGTAGGTCCAATGACGGCCAGCATGTTCAGCAAGCTGCTCCTGCGTCCAACCTCTTCTTATACGCAATTGTCTGACGCGCACACCGAATCGCTGTTGAGGGGACTTCATGTCGGAAGGAAACCAGAAGGGAAGCTTATCAGTCTAGAGACTATGAGTAGCGCATAGGGAGTGGAGATTTAGTGGGGAAAGTAGAAAGCTCTGTAGAGTGTGTGCGTTCACAGAAGAACAATCCTTGATTTTGAGAGCCAATCATTCATTCTTGTGTGCATGGTGCGCTAGCCCAAAGAGTTAGTCCCAATCCGAAAATGCTTGCGAACGCCTAGGTGAAAAGGCCCGCGGGTGGCGTGGCGAACGGGGAGCCCCACCGCGCGGAACGGAAGGGTCCCACTGGGGGATGGGTGGAGTGAGCACGGTGGGGCTGTTCGCTGCGACAGGACCCGCGAAATAGACTAATGAGATCTATTTTCGGATTGGGATTAGCTAGGCTGTCACATCTTTATTTAGCGGGTGGTGGCGTTTGCGGTCGTTTGCTGATCATGTTCATGGCCAAGGCCAGCATCGATCCGACGTCGGCCACGTTGGCCGGGAGGACCAGGGTGTTGCTGGTTTTTGCGAGCTCGCCGAATTTCCCGATATATTGTTCCGCCACTCGCAGTTGAACGGCTTCGTACCCGCCGGGGATTTGCGTGGATTCGGCCACCTTGCGAAGTCCTTCGGCTGTGGCGGTGGCAATCGCCAAAATGGCGGCGGCCGCGCCTTCAGCTTCATTGATCTGCTGCTGCTTTTTTCCCTCCGATGCTTTGATCGCCTGCTGTTTTTCTCCCTCCGCCTGATTAATGGCGGCGTCGCGCTCGCCTTCGGACGTCAAGATCACCGCCCGCTTTTCCCGCTCGGCGCGCATCTGTTTCTCCATCGCATTGAGTACGTCTTTGGGAGGCGTAATGTTCTTGATTTCGTAACGCAATACTTTGATGCCCCACGGCTCAGAGGCCTTGTCGAGTTCGTTCACCACCTGCGTATTGATATTGGTCCGTTCTTCAAATGTCCTGTCCAGTTCAATTTTGCCGACTTCGCTGCGCAGGGCCGTTTGAGCCAACTGCGTAATCGCGAACCGGTGATCGCTGATCCCATAAGACGCGCGTTGCGGGTCCAACACCTTGAGATAGAGGATGCCGTCCACGGAGACCTGCACGTTGTCGCGCGTGATGCAAATCTGTTCGGGGATATCGATCGCCGTTTCTTTGAGCGAATGTTTGTACTGCACCGAATCGATGAAGGGGACGAGGATATGAAAGCCGGCGCTCAGGGTTCTGGAATATCGTCCCAACCGTTCCACGACGTAAGCGCTCTGTTGGGGAACAATCCGCGCGGTCTTGGCAATGACCAGAATGACCAGAAACGACAGGACGATGACGATCAATAACCCACCGGACATAGCGCTGTCCTCCATTTACAGGGTCTCCAGATGAAGAGCCGATGGCAGATGACGTATGGCTGATGGTAAGAAGTGAGATTCCATGTAGGCTCTTCAAATTCGCTATCGGCTATCAGCCATCAGCTCTTGTATTCCTATCATTCCCCCTTGATCCACAGCGTGAGTCCCTCCACCTTGAAGACTTGGCCGCGCTGTCCCTTTATGAGGACGGTCGTCCCGGCGTTCCGCGCGCTCCACATGGTGCCGTGTAATTCGACTTTTCCGATCGCCTCCGGTGCGATGTCTTCCACCGCGAGGCCCGTTTTGCCGATCAGGGTATCGACCGCCGGCCCTCCGGCGTCCGCAGTTTGTGTCAACCTGCGCAGGGGGCCGCGGAAAGTTATCAGCGACAGGATCGACAATGCTGAAAACAGGAGCCACTGGAACCATTCGGCCTCGACGATATGGAGT
>JBEVJJ010000300.1:0-6480 GCA_040510255.1 Nitrospiraceae bacterium
CGTCGCAGAAGCCCAGCGTGGTCTCTTATCTCTCCTCGGCGGGACACCCGTCATCTTACATCCGAGGAATGACGGGACCCTTGAAGCCGAGCTAGCCGGTGACTACGCCGGACTTGTGCAACTGCTGGTAGGACAGAAGTTAAATAATCTTGGTTGCGGGGGAAGTATTTGAACCTTCGACCTTTGGGTTATGAGCCCAACGAGCTACCAGACTGCTCCACCCCGCAAAGGGAATCTAACAAAGCGCGGAAAGGTTAGTCAAGGAAGCGTCGCCTCGTCTTGCATTCGCGCCGACAGAATGCTAAAGCGAGTTTATGCGCATCGTGTTCATGGGCACTCCGGATTTCGCGGTCTCCTCGCTCGAGGCCCTGATTAAGTCCGATCACCCGGTGGTGGGCGTCGTCACCCAACCAGACAGACCCAAAGGGCGGGGAGGTAAATTTGCGTCATCGCCGGTCAAGCTGGTCAGCCAGCGCGAGCGCATTCCCCTTCTCCAGCCGACCAAGATGAAAGACCCCGCGTTTCTAGAAGCGTTGCGCGGATGGCACCCGGATCTGATCGCGGTGGCGGCCTTTGGGCGAATCCTCCCTGCCGCGATTCTGCAATTGCCGCGATCAGGGTGCATCAATATCCATGCGTCTCTGCTTCCCAAATACCGAGGGGCCGGCCCTATTCAGTGGGCCATCATCAATGGCGAGGACGAAACGGGTATTTCCACGATGTTTATGGACGAGGGCATGGATACGGGAGATATCCTCTTGCAGAAAAGCCTCCCGATACGACCAGACGATACGGCTGGCTCTCTTTCTGCCCGCTTGGCTGAGCTCGGGGGCAGGTTGCTGATCGATACCATTGGCCAACTTCAAGCCGGCACGGTAGTCCGTCGGCCGCAAGATAATAGCCGAGCTTCCATGGCCCCCCTATTGAAAAAAGAGGATGGCCTGATCGATTGGACGCTTTCGGCATCGGAGATCGAGCGACGTCTCCGGGGAATGACTCCGTGGCCCGGCCTGTATACGTTTGCTGGGGACGAGCGCTGGACGATATGGCGGGCCGTACCCTTGGACTCCATGACTGCAGCCCCTCCAGGAAGAGTAACCGGTGTGACGAAGGAAGGTATCGCGGTGGCGACCGGAGCAGGCGTCCTTCTGATCACGGAGATGCAACCCGCCAACGGCCGGCGGATGGCGGCAGGACAGTATCTCGCGGGACATCGCATCGCCTCGGGATTGCAGCTGGGGCATTCCTCCCCTGAGATACCGTAATTCTCCTGACGGAGGCTGACCATGCCAACAGACGCGGACCATCCGGTGGATTGTTAGGATGAACCTCTGTGCCCCGCACCGGCACTGATCACCCATCGGTCGAAGCAGGTGAGTTGACGGCGCGACCGGTCGCTCTTGAAATGCTTTTGGCCATCGAACGGGCCGGCATCATGACGGACCATGGATTGGATCGCGCCCTGACACAGGCATGTCTTGATCACCGAGAGCGAGCACTTGCCGTGGAACTGGTGTACGGATCGCTGCGGCATCGGGGCATGCTCGATTGGCGTCTAGGAAAGGTCAGCGACCGGCGGATCGCACGTCTTCCAGTCGTGGTCCAGATGATCTTACGACTCGGCGCCTACCAACTTCTGAACTTGTCGAGAATCCCTCCTTCCGCCGCCGTCAATGAATCGGTCCGTTTGGCGAAGCGGTATAGCCGGCAACTTGGTCGCGATTGGGGTGGATTTGTGAACGCGGTGCTGCGCTCCTTGACGCGGATGGAGGAGCCGCCATGGCCGGAGACACATCATGATCCCGCTACGGCATTGGCAGTCCGATATTCGTGCCCTGTCTGGCTGGCGCAACGATGGGTGGATCGCGTGGGCGTGGAGCAAGCTGCCCGATGGTGTCGCGCATCTGTCGAGCCCCCCCCTCTCACACTTCGCGTGAATACGTTGCGCACAACACGGGAAAATCTTCTCGAAGTGTTGGCACAGATGCACTGTGCTGCTCATGCCACTGACGTGAGCCCATCAGGAATTCGTATCGAGCAGAATCAATTGGTGCAGAATCTGCCGCTTTTTCAGGAGGGAGGGTTTTATGTCGAAGATGAGGCGGCCCAACTGGTGTCCCTCCTGCTGGATCCCCAGCCCGGGGAACGGATTCTCGACGCTTGTGCCGCGCCGGGCGGAAAGACTACCCACATTGCAGCGTTGATGAAGAATGAAGGCGAAATCGTCGCGATGGAGCGGAATCCGGAAAGACTGAAACTGGTCACAGACAATTGTGCACGGTTAGGGATTTCCATCGTGACGCCACGGCTTTCCGACGCCACGCATGTCACCCTTTCCCGGCGGGGACACCGGCAGTTGCGAACAGGTGACGGATCGAGCCGCAACGTGTCTGACCGGCCATTCGATCGAATCTTGGTCGATGCGCCGTGCAGCGGACTGGGAGTCATCCGGAGACATCCGGAAGGGAAATGGTACAAGCAGGCCGATCAGTTGCAAAAGAATCAGGCAACACAGCGACGGTTGCTCGATACAACGAGCCGTCTCTTGCGACCCGGCGGACTGTTGGTCTATAGTACATGCTCGACAGAACCTGAGGAAAACGAGCAGGTTATCGATCATTTCTGCCGCACCCGTCAGGAGTTTCATCGCGAACCGGTCGCACCCGTTCTCCCTCCGACCGGTCTCTCTCTGATCACCCCGCAGGGAGATTTCTTTACGGCGGGAAATGTTCATTGCATGGATGGATTTTTTGCCGCTCGTCTCCGGAAAGGGCGCTGATGGCTGATCGGGCCGTTCAGATTGCTCCCTCTATTCTATCGGCCGACTTCGCGCGACTCGCCGACGAAATTCGTCGTGTGGAAGAGGGGGGGGCCGATCTGCTTCACGTCGATGTTATGGACGGTCACTTCGTGCCGAACCTGACCATCGGACCCCCGATCGTCGAATCGATCCGAAAAGTCACGAAGCTGCCCTTGGATGTTCATTTGATGATCACGAATCCCGATGCGTTCCTCGCCGACTTTGCAGAGGCGGGAGCCGATTATCTCACGGTGCATGTCGAGACCTGCCCACACCTTCATCGTACGGTTCATGCCATCAAAGAGCGGGGCGTCAAGGCCGGGGTCACGTTGAACCCCGCGACACCGCTCGTCAGTGTGGAAGAGATCGTTCGCGACGTCGATCTGCTGCTGATCATGTCGGTCAATCCGGGATTCGGAGGACAGCAATTCATCATCTCGGTGTTGCAAAAGATTGTGCAGGCACGCCAGTTGATCGATCAAGCCAAGAGCCATGCACTCCTTGAGGTGGACGGTGGGATTAAGCCCGACAATGCGGCACAGGTCATTGCGGCGGGAGCCGATATCCTCGTCGCTGGTTCGGCGGTCTTTTGTGAGACGGACTATGCTCGGACCATCGCGGCGCTCAGAGGACCAACAGCCGATCATCCAATCTCTCGAACAGTCAAACGCGTGCGTGCCCGCCAGTAAGCGAGATCGAGTGTCCAATACGTCACTGATCGACAGCCTTCATCCTTTGGAAATCAAGGTCCTGCTCTCGATGGGATCATCCTCGAATGGGACGGTCTCTCAGGAGGAACTTGCTCGAGAGGCAGCTCTCGATCCGTCGCAGCTGAGCATGGCGGTAGAATGGCTGCTGGCCAAGGGGCTCGTCAGCGTGAAAGCGGAGACGGTCACTCTGGTCGTCTCGTTGACCAAGGTCGGCGAGGTGTTCATCGAAACCTGCTCGCCAATCGAACGAGTGCTGTCCGCCGCCCGCGATGCGGCGCAGACGGGGAGACGGCTGACGATACAAGACATACAAACCAAGGAGGGTCTAGAGCCAGGCGATGTCAGCGGGGCGATCGGTACGCTGAAGAAGGAAGGGGCGCTTCTGATCGTGCAGGGTGGGTGTCTGGAGGCCACGGGCCGACCGAGTCAGACCGCGGACACATTGAGAACGGTACTGCAAGAACTGCGAGCAGGACCTAGGGAACTGTCTACTTTTTCGGAATCGTCGAAGCGTGTCATCCAGCAACATGCCGTGAAGCGCGGAAATGCGCGTGAACCCTTCCGGATCGACGAACGAGTCACCCGTTCCTTCGCGCTGACTAACGAGGGCCGTGCCGCGGTCGATCAGATTTCGCGGCAGGGCACAGGAGAGGAGGTTTCGCAGCTCACTCCAGAGTTGCTCAAAGAAGGAGCGTGGAGAACCAAGCGCTTTCGCAAGTACACCATCAGTCTTCGTGCGCCCAGAATCGCAGCGGGGAAACGCCATCCCTATCGGGAATTTTTGGATCATGTGCAGCGCATGCTGATCAGCATGGGCTTCAAGGAAATGCGAGGAGAGCTCGTCGAAAGCGAGTTCTGGAATATGGACGCGCTGTTCATGCCGCAATTTCACCCGGCTCGGGATATTCATGATGTCTACTTCGTGAGACAACCCACGCATGCCAAAGAGATCGAGGCGGTTTATCTAGAGCGGGTGAAGCAAGCGCATGAGAACGGCGGGACGACCAAATCCACGGGGTGGGGCTACCGGTTTGATGAAGAACGGGCCAAACGCTTGGTACTCCGAAGCCAGGGGACTGCGGTGTCGGCTCATCAGCTTGCCCGGATGGGCGACCCATCGGGGAAACGAAGGGCCACCGTTGGGAAATATTTTTCCATGGCGCGCTGTTTTCGCTACGACCAGGTCGACGCGACACATGCGACTGACTTTTTTCAGGTGGAGGGCATCGTCCTGGGTGAGGACATCAACTTCAGAAGTCTTCTCGGCCTATTGAATTTGTTTGCGCGTGAAGTCGCACAAGCCAACGAGGTGAAGTTCGTGCCCGCGTATTTCCCGTTTACCGAACCCTCGGTTGAACTGCACGTCCGCCATCCGCAACTGGGGTGGATGGAATTGGGAGGCGCCGGTCTCTTTCGGCCGGAAGTCACGATTCCCTTGGGTGTCCATGTTCCGGTGATTGCCTGGGGTCTGGGCCTCGACCGGATGGCGATGGTGGCCCTGGGGATTCATGACATTCGAGATCTCTTTTCCGCTGATTTAGAGTTCATTCGAACGATGCGGAGACGCTTCTAGCCGGACCTCATGCCGACCATCTCCATTAAACGTGACGACCTCGAAACATTGCTCTTTGGAAGCGAGCGCGCGGCCACATCGTGGAGTGTTGATGACCTCGAAACCTGGCTCTCGCTTGTGAAGGGTGAATTGAAGGGACACAATCCGGAAACGGGAGAGTTGCGGATTGAGCTTCAGGATAGCAACAGACCTGACCTATGGTGCTGCGAGGGTATTGCCCGACAGATCAGAATCAAACAAAGGGGCAAGCCGATCACCTATCCTTTCTTCAAGGTGCCGCATACGTCCCGAGCAATTGAGGTCGGACTGGGTATGGAAACCGTCCGTCCGTATGTCGCAGCCTGCACCGCGACTGGCTATCGTGTGACGGACGAGGGGTTGACGCAGCTGATTCAAACACAGGAGAAGTTGGCGGATATTTTTGGTCGAAAGCGCCGCACCGTGTCAATCGGCCTGTATCGGCTTGCCAACATCGTGTTTCCGATCAGTTATGAGTTGGTGAAGCCGGATGCGGCGCGGTTTACGCCTCTCGGGATGGATACCCTGATGACGCCGGGAGAAATGCTGCTCGTGCATCCGAAGGGAATCGAGTATGGCCGTATCCTTGCCGGACATGACCGGGTCCCGTTGCTTCGAGATTCCCGGGGACAGGTGCTGTCCTTCCCGCCCATCATCAACAGCAGAGAAATCGGGGAGGTGAAGGCCGGAGACAGCGAACTCTTCGTCGAGGTGACTGGAACAGATTTAGCGATGGTCGTGCTGACCCTGAATATCTTTGCGACCAACCTGGCGGATCGCGGCGCCACGATCGGTCCGGTGCACATCATCTATCCAGGCAAGACCAGCCTGGGACGTTCTTTCGCGACCCCTATCGATTTGGGCAAGGCCCGGTCGATTCCTCTGCAGAGCATCGAGACGGCGCTCGGAGAGCGGCTCAGCGCGCAGGAAATCGGGAAGATGCTCATGGCCTATGGTTATCACGTGACTAAGGCAGCCCCGAAGGTCGTGGTACGACTTCCGCCCTATCGCAACGATGTGTTGCATGACGTCGATATTGTCGAAGATGTGGCAATCAGCCGCGGGTATGGTTCGTTTGATCCGGTGATGCCGTCACAGTTTACGGTGGGAGGAGTCTCACGGCTCGAGGACCTGGCGAACAAAGTAAGAGACCTGGTGATTGGGATGGGGTTTCAGGAAATGATCGCCAACATCATGGGGTCGCGTCATGACTTTTGCACTCGCATGCGGATTAACGGGACTGAGTGGGCGCGCCTCGTTGAGGTGGATAATGTGATGACCCAGAATTATGCCTGCTTGCGTCAATGGGTCTTGCCCTCGCTGCTGCGGGTGGAGGCCGCCTCGAGCCGCGCATTTTATCCACATCATATCTTTGAGGT
>JBEVJJ010000301.1:0-9905 GCA_040510255.1 Nitrospiraceae bacterium
TGAAACATTCTGATCCGGCGGCTCAGTTCCGATCACAATCGACGAGCATCAGAACATGGGTGGAGCGGGCTAATGTCTCGATGCTTCGATATAAGCAGTGGTTAAAGATGCCCTTTGAGGATTGGGGATACGGTGAAGCGCTGAGCCCCAACTGTTCGCCGATCCTCGATGCTCATCGGTTGTATATCGCGGATGGGTTCACCCAGGATATCGAAGTTGGGGTCGACCGATTGGAGGCCGACTTCAACATGTGGCGCACGATTTTAGGCCACGCGAAAACGCTTCGCATCAAGATGTTGGCCGTCGATGCAATGACCGACGATGTGACTATTATGAGTGGCTTGCTGGCAAGGCCTGATATCGATGAACGGTTCGTCGCTCGCTTGGCTAAGATCGTCCATCCTCTCGATCAAGTCGAGCAATCCGTCCGATGGCCGATGCAAAGTCAATTCATGATGGCGACGAAGATGCTTGATCGGTCTCTGAAGCAGAGCGTGAATGATTCTCAGCCTCTCTATGTCTCGATTGCGTCGCTCATGCCGTTGCCAAAACAACATCGTTTCAACCGCTATGCCGACTATTATGAGGCGTCCAGTAAAGCGGCTTCCGAGGGGCGGCACGGTACTATGCCAAAATTATCGGCCTATGTGCGGACACCGGCCGACAGTTCGATCGATTATCTGATGAATCCGATCGAAAACATCGTTGGCCTGGAGTCTCTTCCCACGTGGGAAACATATAGCCTGAGGGTCATTCAACTCGATGCCCGCTTGCGCCTGGCAGGACTGCAAGCGTGGGTCCGTCGCGGACCACAGGAATACGATCTCCTTACGCGCATGGCGAAGGCGGGGCAAACCCTCTACGATCCTTTCACCGGACTCCCGATGCTGGTCAATCCTAAAAAGGCGCTTCTGTATAGCGTGGGACCGGATGGAAAGGATGATGATGCACATCCTGTCCTGGATGTGGTCGCCCCGATTCCGTCCATTTTCATGGCTGGTGGTCCTGACGGCAAACGGAATTCCTCGCGCTGAGTGATCCCTGGCTCCTCTTTCCCCTAAATCGACCCTCTTTTCGAGCAGTGGGGATATTCTCCCCCCGACTGATCACACCATGTCAACGCGCCCATGTCTGATCCGTTTACCATCCCTATGTTCTAGGTTCCCAACTCCTTGGGCTTGTCAGATCGGTAGGGCGATAGACGTCATGGTGGGTGGGGGCTCTGAAACGACTTGACCGGCGATCATGTTGGCTCAAGAATCGGTGGGACCAGTGACGGATCGAGTTGATATGTGAATCGATATGACAGGACCGATCCCTGACAAGTACGTTGCAGGTCTATCTGGTCAAGAGCATCGTGTACCAGGCAGCAACGCTTTTACTCCGATAGGAAGTCGGTCGCGTGCCTTGTCTTCTGTGACAACGCCACTGGTTCGTGAACAACTCGGCAAGATTTGCCTGGGGAGGAGGGTTGCTCGTCTGGATCGTACCCAGGCATTGGACCGATTTTTTGCCGGAATTGAGCGTCGTGCATTTCGCATGGCCCACATTGCTACGGGGAATGCCGATGACGCATTGGATCTCGTGCAAGAGGCGATGCTCCAACTGGTTCAGCGTTATGCCGACAAGCAGGAGTCCGAATGGACCCCCTTGCTGTATTGCATTCTCCAGAGCAGGATCCGTGATTGGTATCGACGGACGAGGGTTCGCAACAGGTTCCGGCAATGGTTCAGTGGAGCGCAGGATGATCAAGAGGCTCAGGATCCGCTAGAAACCATTCCCGATTGCACTATAAGACAGCCTGATCATGCGCTAGCCATGAAACAGGCTGCAACGGCGCTTGATGGCGCGCTTCGCGCACTGCCCCTCCGGCAACAGCAAGCCTTTTTGTTGCGAATCTGGGAAGACCTGGATGTGGCACAGACTGCTGCTGCCATGGGTTGCTCGGAGGGGAGCGTGAAGACGCACTTATTCAGAGCGGTGCGCGCGCTTCGGAAAAGTCTAGGGGAGCACTGGCCATGAACGAAACTCCTACGCCACAAGATGACAAGTTCCTAACTGAGGTCAAACGGGTCTTGGACCAGAGCGTCCAAGTTCTCGATCCTGACAAGACCAATGGCCTTCTGCAGGCAAGAATGTATGCACTGGAAACAGGTATGTGTCGACGGCCGCGGACTGCATGGACATGGGTGGGAGGACTTGCGGTGGCTTCAGTGGCGACAGTGGCCCTGGTCTTCCTGCTGAAAGGCCAGGAGGCATCGAACCAGCATCATTCGATGCTGGAGGATCTGGAACTCGTGACGTCGACAGAAAATGTCGAATTATCCGAAGACCTGGAATTCTATGATTGGCTGGCCGAAAGCGCATCCTCCACCGGCTAACGAACTATTCGTTGGTGTCAATCCGTCTCTTCATCCGCTCATGCAGCAGCAGTGGGACATGTCAACCGACGGAAGGGGAGCCGTGAGAGTCATTCGAAAGAGTACGGTGTCTCAGGACCAAGAGCATGAAGCCAAGGAGGAAGACCGCTCAGCCATGATATGGGCGTTTTGTCTGATCGCTGTACTTCTTTGGAGTCCTCCGGTATGGGCTCAAGCACAGGTGGAACGGGTACCCTGGAGTCAGTTGACGCCGAGCGACCAGCAATACCTCCAGAGATTTAGCGAGAAATGGGATCAACTGCCACGGCAGCGGCAGGAGCGGTTGCTTAATGGAGTGAACAAGTGGAGAAACATGACGCCAGAAGAGCGCCGCGAGGCCAAGGAGCGGTTTCAGCGGTGGCGTGAACTTCCTCCCGAGCAGCAGCAACACCTGCGAGAGCGGTTTCAGCGATTCAAGAACCTTCCCCCCGAGCAACAGGAATCCCTCCGCGAAGCGCGGCGGTGGTTCAAGTCGCTCCCTCCGGAGCAGCGGCAGCAGTTAAAAGGGAAGTGGAAGAACATGACTCTGGAAGAACGTCAGGCCTTCAAGAAAGATTTCCACCGCCCATCGACCGACCAAGATCGTACTCGTCTGCCCGTCGATCAGTCGGATCGTCGATAGCTCCGACCCTCTCGAATTCGGATAGGAATCTCTGTCGCGTTGTCTTCTGCCGATCTGCGCGGGCGTCCCGCTGCTTTCGCGTACTTCCTTGCCATAGAGCCCTCTCAATCCTCAACTCCTTTTTGCGAAACTGTGATCCAGAGGACAGCGAATGATCAGCAGCCTGAACCTCCGGTTGGTTCCTCATTCAGGGTTGTGACGGCCGGTTCACCCGATCGGCTCGTCGTCGATAGCTTCAGAGTGCGTCCGCGGCCCGTTTCCATTTCCTGAACCCATCAACCCCGCTCAGAATTTCCCTGGTCCCCCCTGTCAGAACTGACAGTATCATCGCTTTGGGGAAACGACTATCCTCGGCCCACGTATGAAAACATTCAGGCAGTATCTGGATACGTGACGGTAGTATGTCCATGCACGAGGTCGTCTCGGCTTGGGAGGAGAGCGCGAGCAAACCGCTTGCCATGACGAAGATCCATGCGGTTGTGCTGCGCCCCACGTTGGCGATATTCGTAACGGGCTCGTGATCTCTTGCCTGCCCGCCTCATGAATAATGATAGCGGTCGCTTACCATTCACCACCTGTTGGATAAGAGCAAGACGGCGAGGCTCGATCAATCTGCGAACGCACAGCTTGCGAAGCAGGCGACGAAACCGACCTGGCACTCAACGCAAGAACCTGAGTTGTGAGGAGGGAAAGTCATGAACTATGCACGCTTATTGGATCAACTCGCCAAGAACTGGGGCTGGATCGCATTGCGCGGAGCGGCCGCGGTGATCTTTGGGATCCTGGCCTTCGCCTGGCCCGGAGTCACCCTCGTCGTCCTCACTCTGTTCTTTGGCGCATACGCATTCCTGGACGGAATTTTCGCGCTGATCGCGGCGTACAAGGGCCGTGAAGGCCGCCAGGCGGTCTGGCCGCTTGTTCTGGTTGGCCTGCTGGGGATCGCCGCCGGCGTGGCCACATTTCTCTGGCCGGGGATGACGGCGCTCGCACTGTTGATGTTCATCGCGGTATGGGCGCTCCTGGTGGGTATTTTCCAGATCGTCGCTGCCATCCGGTTGCGGAAAGAGATCGAGAACGAATGGTTGCTCGGACTCTCGGGCGCGCTGTCGGTTCTTTTCGGCCTGTTCATGATCGTGAACCCTGGCGCCGGCGCGCTTACCGTCGTGTGGATTATCGCCATTTACTCGATTGTGTTCGGTCTGATGCTTATCGCCCTTGGCTTCCGGTTGAAGAAGTTGGCACACCGAACGGAACGGCGGGTCGGTGTAAGCGCATGAGGCCGAGGTAGACATCGGTAACTGCTCGATATGCGATCACATTTGGTTGTACAGTAGGCCGCTGTCGCTCGAATAGGGGAGCGAAAACGTGTGACCAACCCATACAGGAGAAGGGAGTCTGACATGAGGGTCGGACAAGGTGTCTATCGGATGCCGTCGACGGCAGTGACCGTCGCCGTGGTGCTTCTCACGACGGTGGTCGGGTGCTCTATGAATCCCGTCAGCGGCCGGCCCGAAGTCACCCTGGTTTCAACGGAGCAGGAGATAAAGATTGGGGCGGAAGAGGCCAAAAAAGTCGAGGAGGAGATGGGCCTGCTCGACGACGCGAAATGGAATGCCTACCTCGATACCCTCGGTCAGCGCCTCGCCAAGGAATCTCCACGCCAAAACGTCATCTATCAATTTCATGTCGTGGACATGATCGAGCCAAACGCGTTCGCGTTGCCGGGAGGGCATGTCTACGTCACACGCGGTCTGCTCGCTCTGGTGAACTCTGAAGATGAGCTGGCCGGAGTCGTTGGCCATGAAATCGGCCACGTGGCCGCGCGGCACAGCGTGCAAAAGATATCCAAACAGGGGCCTTTTGCCGTCGTCTTTGGGCTCGCGTCCGGAATCACGGGTCTTGTGAGTCCCCTGGTCGGCAATATGGTCGGAGGCATCGGCGACTTCGCACAGAGTCTCGTGTTCTCGCCGTATAGCCGGAGCCAGGAGACGGAGGCGGATCGGGTCGGTCAGGACATGAGTGCGAGAGCGGGCTGGGACCCCGCCGCCTTGTCCACGTTCTTGCACACGCTTGGGCGGGAGGTCGACCTGATGAGTAAGGAGCCCCGGAAACCCAGCTTCTTCGATTCGCATCCCGCGACTCCCGATCGGGTGGCCAACACGACCAAGCATGCCAAGACGCTTAAGCAGGCCGATCGGGCGCCCATCAGTCCGACACCAGAAGCATTTCTGGTTCGATTGGATGGATTGGTCGTCGGCCAGCGTGCGGCAAACGGCCTGATCTCCGGGGGCCATACGTTCGTGCACCCCGATCTCGATTTCCTCGTCCACTTCCCGGAAAAGTGGCGCCTTGAGAATACTCCGAGCAAGCTTGTGGCCGCGGCGCCGGACGGCGAAGCGGCTATGGTTCTTCAAGCGGTGGCGGCGGGAACGGATCCCTTGGAGGGCGCCCGCGCCATGGAAACAGCGACGAAGCTCCCCCTGTTGGACAAGACACGCACGACGACCATCAACGGCTTGCCCGCTGCCCATACTCACGTGGAGGCTGAGGGGAAGGTGGGTATTGATCTGACCTGGATTGCTCATCGGGGTCTGATTTTTCAACTGACCGGTCTAGCCCCCGCCAAGCAGTTCACGACGCTGCAACCGATCTTCTCCGCATCGGCGCAGAGTTTCAGACCCCTGTCTTCCACCGAGCGGGCGGATATCAGGGAAACACGGATTCGTCTGGTGAAGGCAGAGGCAGGGGAGACAATTGAAGCGCTCGCAGTCCGTTCGAAATCAGCCTGGCGAAAGGAGGAGATTGCTGTGGCGAACAATCTGATGGTAGAAGACCATCTGAAAGAAGGCCGGCTCGTGAAGGTCGCGAGGTCTGAATTCTATGAAGCGAAGAAACCGACATCGATGAAACCACAAAACATTGAGAAGCGTTGACCGTTGAGCATCCGCGTCTTAGCGGTTCGATGTCCTGCGTATTGCGGTGCAGCACTTCAACAGAAAGGCTGCTCCTTTCGCACTCTGCATGGAGCCGGCCGAGGATCTTTTTGCCATTGTGGGGTCGGATACCGTCCAACCCTACTACGGAAAAACGGTCTGCCCCGACGGACCACACGTGCGATGAATAATCCCAATGCCCCC
The DNA here is from genome assembly GCA_040510255.1 of Nitrospiraceae bacterium. GTDB lineage: Bacteria > Nitrospirota > Nitrospiria > Nitrospirales > Nitrospiraceae > DASSBQ01. The sequence goes on from JBEVJJ010000301.1 coordinate 6,180, forward strand.
GACCTGCGGCGCACTGCAGAGTGGGTGATGAGGTGGCGGATCGTATCTCTGTGACGTGACGAAACGGCATGACGAATTCTCTTGTTCCTGCAGGTCGAATGAGGCGCTGGGGTTGGTCGCCGACATATTGTGAAACGCAGCCACACATTTCCTGTTCAATCGATGTTTTTCAACAGGACGACATGTCCAAGACCAGACCGTCGCGGAGGACGTGTCTGATCGAGGTCCCCTGGATCGCCGTTGCATTGGGAATTGTCCTGGTATCCGGGAATGTCCCCTCCGCAGCGTGGGGACAGGATGCACCGGTTGCGCCGGAGCCAGCCCAAGAGGAGCCGGACAGCAAGCTGGAGCCGGATCAGACGGGACCGCCCCGCGAGCCCAAGTTTCTGCCACCTCGACTGAGGCCCGGACCGTTGACCAAGGAGGAAGAGGAAGAAGCCGAGCGGTTGAGGAAACTTGGAGCAAAGTTCGGGACCGATCCCACGGCGATTGTAGGCCGAGTACAACTGTCTGCACAATATATGAACTTGCCGAACGGAGCGCATCTGACAGATGCGGTGCTTCGCGTGGATCTTCCGTTTCGCAAGAACTGGTTGCTGCGCATGGATCTGCCGTACCTCAGATGGCAGGATCCGAATCGCACCGGCGTATCCGAAAGTCGAGGCTTAAGCGATCTTTCCGTGGCGGCGGGGTGGCGAGCATACAACACTCCGGAATACGCCGTGTTCCTAGGGGTGCTGTCCACGTTTCCAACTTCCTCGCAAGCTAATTTGGGCTCGGGCAAATATAACGTGGGGCCGATTCTCGTGACCGCGCGATTCCTTCCTCACTGGGACTCTTTCCTCTTTGGTGTATTCCAACATCTGACTTCCGTCGGAGGGGATCCGGCACGAAGAGATCTCTCGCTCACGAGGGCTGTCGTGCAAATCAATACGATCCTCAAAGAGCGATGGTGGACGATTGTTCAGGGAGTCTGGCAGGTGGACTGGGAGCGCAACGGAAAGACCAGCATGACAGTTGAATTCGAACTCGGCAGGAATATCGTGGGTCGATGGGGGGTTTTCGTGCGGCCCGGAGTCGGTATCTGGGGACGGGATGTGATTGGGTCTTATGATTGGAACATCGAAGGCGGAGTGCGGTACATGTTTCCGTCGTTCTGAATGAGGGCCGGAAAAGGGGCATGACCGGTCATAGACCTCGGGTGATCACAGAGGGAAGATGAAACTCTTCGCTTCAGCCCTTTGCCTTTTGCTGCTGTGCTGCGCAGACGTGGGGTATGCACAGCCCGCGGCGAAGATTCCCGACGAGCCGACGCGGGCACGTGCGTTTGATCTCTCCAGAAAACAGTGGACCGGTGACTTCGACCAGATGCTCGAGCGGCGAATGATCCGGGTGATCGTCCCGTACAGCCGGACGCTCTATTTCAACGACAAAGGCCGCCAGCGAGGCATCACTGCCGACTTCGTTCGTGACTTCGAGCGATATCTCAATGAAAAGTATGCGAAGCAGCTTCGCAACCGCCCGCTCACGATCGTCATCATTCCTGGGACGCGCGACCGGATGCTTCAGGATGTGGCAAATGGTCTGGGCGACATTGCGGCCGGCAATCTCACGGTGACGACGGAGCGGCTCAAGATTGTGGACTTCGTCTCGCCGGCTGGTCTGCTGACTGTATCAGAACTGCTGCTGACAGGTCCGAAGTCGCCGGCCATCGCGTCGCTCGACGATCTCGCAGGCAAAACTGTGCATGTGCGGAAAGCATCGAGTTATTACGAAAGCCTGCTCTTGCTGAACGAGCGATTTCAGGCCGAGGGCAAGGCGCCGGTCGCGATCAGCCTCATTCCGGACGAGCTCGAAGACGAAGACATCATGGAGATGTTAAACGCGAGCCTCTTCGAGGCGATCGTCGTCAAAGACTGGACGGCGAAGATGTGGGCGCAGGTCCTCCCGAAGATTCATGTTCGGACTGATGTCGTCGTGCGGACCGGCGAGCGAATCGGTTGGGCGATCCGCAAAAACAGCCCACGACTGGATGAAGAGATTCGTGACTTTTACAAAGGTCATGTGAAGAAAGCGCATCTCGTTGAGTCCAGGCTCGCTTCCTATATGAAGCGGATCAAGCAGATCAAAGATCCGACGCGCACCGCCGAATGGAAACGGTTCGAGCAGACCGTCGCCTTGTTTACAAAATATGCAAACCAGTATGGGTTCGATCCGCTCATGCTCCTGGCGCAAGGCTATCAAGAATCGCTGCTCGACCAGAACGCACGGAGCGAGGTGGGGGCCATCGGGATCATGCAGATCATGCCTGCGACCGGGGAGGAAATGAAAGTCGGCGACATCATGATCACCGAATCCAATATTCATGCGGGGGCGAAATACATGGACTGGCTGATGGGCAACTACTTTCCGGATGCCGAGTTTGATGAGTTCAACCGGCCGCTGTTCGCCTTTGCCAGCTACAACGCCGGCCCCGGAAAGATTTCCAAGATGCGGAAGCTCGCCGCGAAACGTGGGCTCGATCCGAACAAGTGGTTCAACAATGTCGAGATCATCACCGCCGAAAAGATCGGTCTCGAGACCACCACGTACGTTCGGAACATCTTCAAATATTATGCGGCCTACAAACTCACGCTCGAAAGCCAGGCCGCCCAACGAAAAGCGCGGGAGTCCCTCTCGCAGGGTGAGAACCGGCGGTAGGGCAATGTCCGTGCTGCCTGCTGTCGAAATCGCCGGGAGAGGAAATACGGTCGGGTTGAAGGCCGTTGTGAAGACAGCTGGCGTAGTCTCGAGGACAGACGGCGCAAAGCCTTAACAAAGAATGTCGCGAATGGCAAGGGAATGCCGCCGCCCACATGCTGCTGTTGGCGGTCCAACCCGTGCGGGAGACGTGTCTTTATGTGAAACCGGAGGGCCTATGAACACGACGAGACTGTTGACGGCGACCATCCTTGCAATGTCGATAATTATCACCGGCGCTCAGGCCGCCGACAAGCTCGACCGGACGGTGCTGCCGATTCCTGAACCCAAGGTGCCGGCCATCACCACATTCGATGCGCGCAATGTGAAGGCGCCGCCACGGTTCCAGGTCAAGGCGCCTGCTGAGGCGCCCAACGTGATGCTCATCATGATCGACGATATGGGGTTCGGCATGTCCAGTGTCTTTGGCGGGCCTATCCATATGCCGACCGTCGACCGTCTGGCAGAGACGGGCCTGCGTTACAACCATTTCCATACCACGGCCCTCTGCTCGCCAACGCGGGCGGCGCTGCTGAGCGGTCGCAACCATCACATGAATAACATGAGCGGCGTTACCGAAATCGCCACGGCATTTCCCGGGAGCACGGGCCAGCGCCCGAACAACGTCGCGCCGCTTGCCGAGATGCTGCGGTTGAACGGGTATAGCACGGGGTTTTTCGGTAAGAACCATGAGACGGCCGCCTGGGAAGTCAGTCCGTCCGGTCCGACCGACCGCTGGCCAACCCGCTCCGGCTTCGACAAGTTCTACGGCTTCATCGGCGGGGAAACTAACCAATGGGCGCCGCTGCTCTACGATGGCCTGACACAGGTCGAGCTGCCGAAAGATCCCAACTACCACCTTATGACCGACATGACGAACCAGGCCATCCATTGGATGCGCTATCAGAAATCGCTCACGCCGGACAAGCCGTTCTTCATGTACTTTGTGCCGGGGGCGACCCATGCGCCGCACCATGTACCGAAGGA
>JBEVJJ010000302.1:0-13091 GCA_040510255.1 Nitrospiraceae bacterium
ATTGTGATTAACTTCTGTAGTGGCCCAGTCACCCATGAGAAGATGTCTTCTCACATGTAGAGCCCGCCGTTGACACTTAACACCTGACCGGTCACGTAGGAAGACTTTTCATCCGCTAAAAATGCAACCGCTCGGGCAATCTCCCACGGTTCGGCCATTCGTCCTATGGGGATCGTCTCCACGATCTTCTCCACGATCTCCTTGGGAATCTTATCCGTCATGGCGGTCTTCACGAACCCCGGCGCGACGGCGTTGACGGTAATGCCTTTTTTCGCTGTTTCCAGCGCGAGGGATTTGGTGAAGCCGATAATTCCAGCCTTGGCCGCCGCATAATTCGTCTGTCCCACGTTCCCTTTTTCTCCGACGACCGAGCTGATACTGATGATTCGGCCATAACCCCTGGCGAGCATCTGGTTGATCACGGCCTTTGAACAGTAGAAGACCGAGGAGAGATCGACCGCGATCACCTGTTCCCACTCGTCGGGAGTCATATTCTTGAGGGTTCGATCCTTGGTGATGCCGGCATTGTTGATGAGAATGTCGATCTGGCCGAAATCCTTGGTCACCTTTTCGACGACCGCCGTGACTTCTTCATACTTGGAGAGATCCGCTTTATAGATCTTCGCCCTGTATCCCTGTTGGGTAAATCCCTTGAGGAACTCCGCTGCGACGTCATCCGGTTCGACCAGATAGTGAAGGGCCAGACCAGCCCCTTCGCTAGCCAGATGAGAAGCGATCACTTGGCCAATCCCTCCCACCGCCCCTGTCACCAGGGCCACCCTACCTTTTAAGGCATCTCCCATGTCTATATCCTCTTTCTCATTGAGTTCCGCTTGTAGTTCTCGACGATTCAGTTCAAGAGCTCGACCGCGAGAGCCACTGCCTCTCCCCCGCCGATGCAAGGGCTTGCAATCCCACGCTTTAAGCCCATCCGTTTAAGCGCGTACAGCAGAGTTGTGACCATCCTGGCGCCCGTCGCGCCGAGCGGATGGCCGAGCGCAACAGCCCCACCATGGACGTTCAGTCGGGCCGGATCAATCCTCAGCTCCTTCATTGCCGCCATCGGCACGACCGCGAACGCCTCATTGACTTCGTAGAGATCGATTTGATCCACACTAACTCGGAGCTTGCTCAACAGGGCCGAGAGCGCCTGGATCGGCGCGATGGTGAACCATTCGGGTGCGACCGCCTTTTCGGTATAACCCAGGATTCGTGCCATCGGGACAACACCCATGGCCTTGGCTCGCTCCTCAGAGAGGACCACCACGGCCGACGCTCCGTCATTCATGCCGGAGGCATTGCCTGCCGTAATGGTTCCATCCGGTTTAAAAGCGGGCTTGAGCTTGCGCAATTTGGCTTCGTCAAAACGTGCAAGGCGTTCATCCACGCTGATACCGACCGGCTTCGGTTTCGCTGGAACTTCAATCTCAAGGACCTCGTCGCGGAACCATCCTTCCTCCTTGGCCTTCAGCGCTCTGGTATAGCTTTGCACCGCAAAATTGTCCTGTTCCTCGCGAGAGAGTTGATACTTTTCAGCACAGAGCTCGCTGCAGGTCCCCATGGACACATTCCCGTAGGGATCCCAGAGCCCATCCTTGATCATGCTGTCAAGGATTTCTCCATGTCCCACCTGGTATCCGGACCTGGCTCTTTCCAGGATATAGGGAGCTCTGCTCATACTTTCCATCCCACCTGCCACAATGACATCGGCATCTCCGGACTGAATCGATTGGCAAGCCATCATGATCGCTTTCATGCCTGATCCACAGACCTTATTGACCGTCGTGGCACAGACTGTATCCGCAAGTCCCGCTCCCTTTGCGGCTTGCCGCGCGGGGGCCTGACCAAGGCCTGCTGAAAGCACGTTCCCCATAATGACTTCATCCACCGATTCGGGTTGAACATGCGCCCGTCGTAGGGCTTCTCGGATGACAGAGCTGCCCAAGGCCGTGGCGCTCAAGGCGCTGAGCGATCCGTTGAGATTTCCGATCGGGGTACGCACTGCTCCGGCTATGATTACCTGTCTCACACCTCACCTCCTTGCTTCAGGGCTCCGACGGTGACTGCACGTGGTGACTCGGGTGTCTTGTGGACGAATACTAGACCTTTAATGCCTAGAAAATCTAGGCCTGGTCTGCTCATTGTCCTGCTTGACCCGTGTCACACCACGGTACATGTGGCGACATGCCGTGACGATGAAAGGATAGTTGGTGCAGGTTCCCAAGACTGGTGACGCCGGGTAGGCTCTTGAGATCCGAAACAACAGCCGAAGCAAGTCACTGGTAGGGCATCAGGTTGTGGACTAAGGGGGCGTTTCCCTCCTTAGCCCACAAAACACTCACCACTCTTCCTCGGCGGACTTACGAGGGAATGACCGCGTCCAATACCTGCTTGTTGATATCACGCACATATTTGCGGGATGGAGTCGCCACTGCGCGCTCATAATATCCAAATGAGCTCTCCACCACTGCTTCCGAATTCTTGATGATCGGTTCGACCGCTGCCAGAACGGCGTCGGTAGACTGCTTCGTGAACCCCAGAATCGGGTTCGTCCCGTTGGTCTGCTTCTGGGCATCGGCTTGCCTCTGCGCTTGATCCTCGATCACGCCTTTCCACCAGGTCAGGAATTGATGCGTTCCCGAAAGCCCCTGCTTGACGGAATTCTTGATCAGACGCTCATTCTCTTCTTGCCACTGCAAGCAGGTGTTCAGGCCTTGGAGATACCCGTCTTTCCATGACCGGGCCATGCCTCTGTAATCATCTTTTACTCGTTCCTGGCTTATTCCCTCAACATTCATACTCGACCTCCTCATTTCTTGTTCACGTGATTGGTTAGACTGATGTGTACTATCCGCTCCTGCTTTCGCTATGACCTCCGACCTCTCTTGCTCACGAGATGGTTCAGCCTGATTTGTAACCGCTGCTCCCATTTTGGCCACGACGACCGGTTTGGCTACAACGACCGGCCTCTCGACTCGAGAAGGCAACTCCGTTCCCTGGTTCTTCCCGGGCTCTTGATAACCTCTCTTCTCTTTCTTTGCTGCCATACGTCTCCCCTTCTATCTATCTATTTGCCAGTCGCTGGCATCCCTCTCGGCTACGACCGCAACCTACTATGATCGTCTCTTCACATACAAGGGACTAGAAGGCTCGCATGCATCGTTATCAAGTTCCATACTTCTCACAGAAGCTAGGTCCTTCTGCCTATCGAAGCTGGTTCCTTCTACCTATGTGAGTGGACCCACAGTAGGAACAACCCTGAGAGCCGAGGGCGATGGCGTCCTCAATGGAAGTCCACGACCTCAGCACAAAGCGGACATTTCACACGCTCGTGAGTGTGACCGAAACCTGACATGAAAAATACCGACGACACTGCCTATCTCCCGTCGCAATTCGGACAAAGATGTGTCAACGGACTGCCTACGTATCATCCACCGATCAGAACTCACCGGCATTCAGCCGATTTCTTCCCACCCTTTCCAATAGATAGCGGACGTGTCGAAAGACGACGCGCCGAGTATCTCACCGTAGCTTGCCAGGCTTTCACCAGGGGGAGCAGCTGGACTATCCTTCTTGCTCACAGAGGCCGCACGATCAGAATGTGCTCCCTCGATGCGCGCATTGAAGGATGGTCTGGCTGCTCCCACTTTCTTAGCCATTCCGCTCACACCCCCGCTTCCTTCAACACCTGTCCCGTGTATGACCGCTTCGATTTGGCGACCTCGCGTGGAGTTCCCTCCACCACGATTTCACCGCCACGCTCGCCGCCTTCGGGTCCGAGATCGATCACCCAATCGGCATTCCGAATGACGTCCAGATTGTGTTCAATCACCAGGACGGTATTGCCCGCCTCCACCAAACGATTCAGCACGTCCATCAACCGCTGGATGTCGGCGAAATGGAGGCCGGTCGTCGGTTCGTCCAGAATGTACATCGTCCGTCCCGTGGCCCGTTTGGAAAGTTCGCGGGACAGCTTGACCCGCTGGGCCTCTCCTCCCGAAAGGGTCGTCGCAGATTGGCCGAGTTTCACATAGTGCAAGCCGACGTCATGGAGTGTCTGCAATTTCGTCTTGATATGAGGAATATGCTCAAAGAATTCCAACGCATCATCGACCGTCATGCCGAGAATATCGGCGATGCTCCGTCCTTTGTGCTGGATCTCCAAGGTTTCACGGTTGTACCGCTGGCCCTTGCAGACCTCGCAGGTGACATACACATCGGGAAGAAAGTGCATCTCGATCTTGATCAGGCCGTCTCCCTGGCAGGCTTCGCAGCGGCCGCCCTTCACATTGAAACTATAGCGGCCGGGCTTGTATCCGCGCACCCGCGATTCGGGCAGATTGGAAAACAAATCGCGAATGAAGCTGAACAACCCTGTATACGTGGCGGGATTTGAGCGGGGCGTCCGACCGATGGGCGATTGATCGATATCGATAACCTTATCCAATGCATCGACGCCGATGAGTTCTTTGCATCCGTCGATCTTCGGCTTCTTGTGATACAGCAACTGGGAAAGCGAATGGAACAAGACCTCCAACACCAGCGTGCTCTTGCCCGAACCGGATACGCCCGTGACGCAGGTCAGCAACCCCAGGGGAATCCGCGCGGTGACGCCTTTCAGATTGTGCTTGCGCCCGCCAACCACAGAGAGATGCCCCTTGGGCTTTCGCTTCCGGTCCGGCAACGACACCATCTGTTCCCCGCGCAAATACTGTCCGGTGAGTGAGGCGGGGCTTGCCATGATCTCCTTCGGAGTCCCTTGAGCAATGATGCGGCCACCCTGCGTCCCGGCGCCCGGTCCCATATCCAGCAGATGGTCGGCCGCTTGTATGGTCTCCGCATCATGTTCGACCACGATGACGGTGTTACCCAGATCCCGCAGGCGCAGGAGTGTCTGGAGCAGTCTGCGGTTGTCCCGCTGATGCAGGCCGATCGATGGCTCATCCAATATGTACAGGACGCCCACCAAGCCCGATCCGATCTGCGTGGCGAGGCGGATGCGCTGTCCTTCGCCCCCCGACAAGGTCGCCGCGGCTCGGTCCAGCGTGAGATAGTCCAACCCCACATTATTGAGGAACCCCAGCCGCTCCCTGATCTCTTTGAGAATCCTCTGCGCAATGACCAGTTCTCGTTCCGTGAACTTCAGTTCCTGAAAGAAATCGGCCGCCGCCCGCACCGATAGTCGCGTGGCTTCTGCGATCGACTTCCGCCCGACTTTGACGGACAGACTTTCCGGCTTCAATCTTGCTCCCTGGCAGACCGGACACAATTCGAGGAGGGTGAAATCTTCGTCCTCCGGGCATCCGGGCGTAACCGCATACCCGATTCCGTCACAGGCCGGGCAGGCTCCGTGGGGGCTGTTGAAGGAGAAAATGCGCGGCGTGATTTCAGGATAACTGACGCCACATCGGATACAGGCCAGTTTCTCGCTATACAGTCGGCTGGCGCCGTCTTCCATCAACACTCCCACGAGTCCACTGGAAAGCCGCAACGAGGTCTCGATGGAATCAGCCAGCCGGCGCGCCAGCGCATCCCCCGCCTTCATGACCAGCCGATCGACAATAATGTCGATGGTATGTTTTTTCTGCTTGTCCAACGCGATGTCGTCGCCCAGATCGACCGGTTTCCCGTCGATCCTGGCGCGCACATACCCGGCCCGGCGCATCTCTAACAATTCTTTGCGATATTCGCCCTTGCGTCCCCGCACGATCGGAGCAAGAATTTGAAACTTCGCGCCTTCGGGCATCTCGCTGATCGCATCCACCATCTGTTGGACGGTTTGCGCCGTGATCTCGTCCCCGCATTGAAAACAGAAGGGACGCCCCACACGGGCATACAGTAAGCGCAGATAATCGTAAATCTCGGTTACCGTGCCGACAGTGGATCGCGGATTGTGGCTCGTGCTCTTCTGCTCGATGGAGATCGCAGGCGACAAGCCTTCGATGGAATCCACATCCGGCTTCCCCATCTGTTCGAGGAACTGCCGGGCATAGGCGGAGAGGGACTCGACATAGCGGCGTTGCCCTTCGGCATAGATCGTATCGAAGGCGAGCGATGACTTACCCGACCCGCTCAGGCCGGTAATGACGACGAGCTTGTCACGCGGGATCTCGACATCAAGATTCTTGAGATTATGCTCGCGCGCGCCCTTGATGACGATGGAGTTGGACATGGCTTGCGGATTATAACAACATGTATCTGAGAGATGGAAAGGCGCAAATGCCCAAGGATACCTTGCGAAAAGTGAAATGGATGCTGTTGTTCGATTCAGCGCTGAAAGATCTGGTGGTCAAAGCGGCAAGACGGAAGGGCGTGCATCCGGTAACGATGCTTGAGGATCTCGTGAGAGAAAAGTTCAACCCGTTCGGGCATACGGGCGTGCAGGACAGCGCCGCTTACGTCACTGCTCTCAGGAGGAAGGGACGGAAGCAATCGGACGAGGCTTTCCTGGCCGAGACTAGGGCATGGCAAAAGTCTCGCACTGGGTCAACCAAGACACCAGCTTTCCGTTGATTACTTTGGCATCGGAGGAAATCACGCGCTTGTCAGAATCTTGGTATCTTAGTTCACATGCACCTGAGAAGCAGCCCTTGACACTTGCCATGGAAGAGCACCACACTGTGGCGCACTTAGGAGACGTAATTCGCAGACATGCCGGAGGGATATGGATCGCATACCGACTACATGGCACGGGTCAAAGACAGTGCTGATGAACGTCAGGTCCTCATTGAAACCGCATTAAGAAGTGCATTCCAAGGATTTCTTGAAACCAGATCCGTTGAAGTCATCATATTCAGCAGTATGACCGCCATTAACTTGAGCCACGCCCTTATACGCGAGCCGTCGATTCTTAAGCCCCTCTTAGCCGTCTGCAATATCGCTGGCCGCGCGCTTGATCGAGACCTTGGACTAAAAAATGTCGACACATATGTTCCGAAGCTAGTTGAAGAACAAGCCTTGGTCATCGCGGGCTATATCAAACCTTTCCTGCCACCTTTCCTTGAGCTTCCGGCGCTGGCTTGTATCGACCGGGTTGAATATATCGACAAGGAAATTAGAAAGGGGAAGGGGCGATGGGAACAAAAGATACTGGAGGCTTTGAATCGCTTCGGCGGCGCTCAGTTCAAGAAAAGAACTTTCATGGTGAAGAAAGAAATCTATGAATTGGATGCGGCTTGTCCAGCTAGCGGCGAAATCGAAATCGGCATTGACGTGAAGCGCATTGAAGCGAAGCGTGACATCCACAAGCGTTGCGATGAAATTGTGAACAAGGCGGCGAAGTTCAAGACTGCGTCCCGACGCGGAAAGTTTGGAGTCGTCGTGTACTACCCCTTTATAGATGTACAGATCAATGTGGAAAGTCGGCTACGCTCTAAGCATATTAGCGGTCTTGTATTTGCCTCTGAGACAGATGAGTCGATTGAAACAGCGGTACGCTTACTCCTTCCTAAACTCCAAGAGGGGCATTCGTGAGACAGGATACAGTTCACCGTCTGATTCACGGCGATGCCCGAAACCTGTCATTTATCGATGATGAATCCATTCACCTGGTGATCACATCTCCCCCCTATTGGAACCTGAAGAAATACCGTGACAGTCTACACCAGCTGGGTCATGTTGAAGAATATGAGGTGTTCCTGGCAGAACTGGACAAGGTTTGGAAGGAAAGCTACCGCTGTCTCGTGCCGGGAGGGCGACTAGTCTGTGTAGTAGGTGATGTGTGTCTGTCCCGACGAAGACATGGCCGCCATGTTGTAGTCCCCTTGCATGCCGATATCGCCGTGTCGTGCCGGAAGATTGGGTTTGACAACCTTAATCCTATCATTTGGCACAAGATCGCGAATGCGAACTATGAGGTCAGTAACGGTACCAAATTCTTGGGAAAGCCTTACGAACCCAATGCCATCATAAAGAATGATATTGAGTTCATATTAATGCAAAGGAAATCCGGTGGATACAGGCAGCCCACACAGAGCCAGCGACGACTGAGCATGATCGACAAACACGAATATAATGAGTGGTTTCAGCAATTCTGGACGATTACTGGAGCCTCAACCAAAGAACATCCAGCCCCATTTCCACTCGAACTCGCGTACAGGCTCGTCCGCATGTTCTCTTTCAATGGTGACACCGTGCTTGATCCGTTTTCCGGGACGGCCACTACCTCGCTTGCAGCGGCTAGGGCCGGACGAAACAGCATCGGCGTAGAAATTGACGATCACTATTGCCAGATGGCGGTAAAGCGCCTTTCGCGAGAGGCCGGGTCATTATTCTCCCATACCGATATACAGTTCGCCTCGGCATCAAAATTGTTAGCCGGCTGTGAACCAGCGAAAACAGGGCATTTCAGACCAGGGCGCAACGAATCCTCCACAACACAGCCATTGATAGCAAAACCTTAACCGTGATATTGCCGAGCACTGACATGTTCGGATTTTACAGACAATCCTCACAAGACGTGAAGAACGTTCCCCCAGCCCAGGCCGTCTCGACCTGGTCGGGGCAGGCGCGAGAGCAGGCCGTACAAGGAATGTTCACGGCGATCGCCGGAGTGTACGATCTCAACAATACGCTCCTGAGTTTCGGACTCCATCACCGCTGGAAGAATATCGCGGCCTCGTACATACCATCCCTGAGCGGGGGGCGAGCCATCGATATCGGCGCGGGCACGGCAGACCTGGCCCTCCTCATCGCACCGCGCATGGGAACGAACGGGCAGGTCATCGCCTCCGATTTGAACCACGCCATGTTGATCGAAGGGCTCAAGAAGATTGCGAAGCGGGGACTGACCACGCGGATCTCATGCCTCCGCGCGAATGCAGAACAATTAGGATTCGGCGACGGCACATTTGATGCCGTGACCACCGGATTTTGCATGCGGAATGTCGGCAATCTCATGCAGGCTTGCACAGAGATTCGACGCGTATTGAAGCCGGGAGGGCGATTCGTCTGCCTGGAATTCTCACGGCCCATGCATGCGTGGCTGCGTGCGACCTATGATTGGTATTCCTTTCGTCTGCTGCCCTGGATCGGCACCAAGGTGGCCAGAGATCACACCGGGGTGTACGAATATCTGCCGGCATCCATCCGTTCATTCCCCGATCAGGTTCGGTTCAGCGCGCTGCTCCGCGAGGCTGGATTCAGCTATGTCGAGTATCACAATCTGACCGGCGGGATCGTGGCGATCCACGTCGCCACAAAGTAGTGCTGGGTGCTAAGTGCTGAGTCCTGAGTGCTGAGCGAGATGAAGAGAGTTGAAAAGTTTGAAGACCTCATTGCATGGCAAAAAGCCAGGTGTTTGGCGCAGGTCGTATATCGGATAACAAGAGAGCGCGAGTTCGCGAGAGACATCGGTTTGGCCGGGCAAATCCAACGCGCAGCAGTATCCACCATGGCCAATATTGCAGAAGGGTTCGAACGGAATCGCTCCGGAGAGTTCCATCAATTTTTGTCTGTGGCTAAGGGGTCCTGTGCCGAGATTAGGTCTCATCTCTACGCCGCTCATGATGCCGGATATCTCAGTCAAAGCCGATTTGCTGAATTACTTTGGTCAGGCGGAGGAAGTGGGACGTATTATTGGCGGGTTAAGAGCCTCCGTAGCGGGCCGAAATAAACAGCCTCGCAATAGCGATGGTCCTGTTCTCTCAACTCAGCACTCAGCACACAGCACCAATGAATTCCATTCTTTATATTTTCCTCCCCTGTAAGAAAGTCTACCCGATCGGGGTGACCTATCTCGCCGATTTTATTCATCGGCGGAAGCCCGATGTCCGGCAGCAGATCGTGGATCTCTCGCTGTTCCCGCCCTCGCAGCGAACCCAGGCGGTACGGGACGCGGCAATTCAATTCAAACCGGACCTCATCTGCTTTTCTTGGCGGGACATTCAAATCTTCTCCCCTCATGAGGGCGATGCGTCGCTGGAGCACGCGTTCAACTTCTATTTCGCCGGCAATCCGGTTAAGCGTCTGTTCGCGTCCTTGGCGGGTGTCAAACAGCTCTATCGGTATTACAGTCACATCCGCGCCATCATGTCGTATCCCTGGCTCATCCGGAAGGAATTCCCCAAGACCCAGATCATGATCGGAGGCGGAGCATTCACCGCATTTGCGGACCAATTGATCGAGAAGCTGCCTGAGGGGACGATCGGGATCCTTGGAGAGGGGGAGGATGCGATTTTGAAGGTCGTCGAAGGACAATCTCTCGAAGGCGAGCGCTATATCGTCCGGGAAGGGGGAAAGATCAAGAAGGGCCAGCAGGGATCCCCGGCGCTGCTCGACGCCTTGACGGTGGACCTGCCCTACCTCACCTCCATTTTCCCACAGTATGGCGCCTATCAAGAGGAATCGATCGGGGTACAGACCAAGCGGGGCTGTCCTTATGATTGCGCCTTCTGCCTCTATCCATATATAGAGGGGAAACGGGTGCGCTATCGACCACCGGAGATGGTCGTGCGGGACATCAGCCAGCACTATCATCAATGGGGAGCCAGGCGTTTCTGGTTTACCGATGCCCAGTTCATCACAGGGAAGGAAGCCTACCCCCAATGTACCGAGATTCTGGAGCGCATCCTGCGCGAGAAATTGGACATCGAATGGTCCGGGTATATCCGCACGTCGTTGATCACGCCTGAACTGGCCAAGCTGATGGTGCGGTCCGGCGTCGGGGACCTGGAAGTCGCTATTACCTCGGGCTCCCAAGAGGTACTCAACAATCTCCATATGGGATTCAAGCTGGACCGGCTCTACGATGGGTGCCGGTATCTGGCCGAGGCCGGGTTCAAAGGCAAAGTCATTCTGAATTATTCGCTCAACTCGCCGAAGGAGACGGAGGAGTCACTGCTGCAGAGCGTGGAGTCCTATAAGAAGGTCGCGTCGATCCTGGGAGAAGAACGGGTGTTTCCGCTGATGTTCTTCCTGGGGATTCAGCCGAATACCGATCTGGAACAGCGGCTATTGGAAGAAGGGTATCTGTCCGCCGGATACAATCCCTTGATGCTCACTCCGACCAGCATTCGAAAACTTCTCTACAATCCCGCTCCCCTCAACAAGATTATTGCCAAGGCCTGTCTTGCGGCTTGGGGACGGAAAGAAGGGAGCCGCGACCCCCGAGCGTGGACCGGTTCTCTATCCCAGACCGACCCGGAGAAGCAGGCAACACCCCGGACATCGACAACCTACGCGGACGGAAACCTTATCAAGGGGATCGAGAACAATTCCGGGCGTGATGCGCTCCTGACCCTGGAAGAAATCTTGCGTTCCCGCCACCCTTCACCGTCTGCCACGACACCAGCGACGAAGGCTGTGGTCGGCTCGAGCCGCTAGACATCTCCCACCGCTGTCACTTTCCGATCAGGGTGTCATCATTGCTTGCATTCCCAAGAAACACGATGCTACTATGCCGCTTCATTCTGAGGGCGAGTCTGCAATAACCAATTGAAATTCTGGGATTTCTGACGGCTCGACCTCGCACGGAGCGTTCCTCCAGGAGGCACCTCGATGTACAAGACTATCTACATCCCGGTCGATAATTCCGACCATTCCAATACGGCCGTGGACGTGGGAATCGATCTCGCGAAGACCTATGGTTCCAAGATCGTGGGCAGCCACGTCTATGCGGCGAAGATGCACGACAAACGCTTCAAGCAGATGGAGGCCGGTTTACCCGAGGAGTACCACGACGAGAAGGAACTCGATCGCCAGCGCCAGATTCACGACTCGCTGATCACGCGCGGCCTGCAGATCATTACGGATTCTTACCTGGACTACGTCGATAAGCGATGCACGGAATCGAATTTGCCGATCGAGCGCCGGTCCCTCGAGGGCCGGAACTGGAAAGTGTTGGTGGAAGATATCAATTCCAACGCGTACGACCTCGTCATCATGGGCTCCATCGGCGTCGGCGCGGTCAAAGACAGCGTGATCGGCAGCAATACAGAACGGGTCGTCCGCCGGGTCCGCAATTCCGACATGATGATCATCAAGCAGACCCAACCGATGACCAACGGCAAAATTGTCGTCGCGGTCGACGGCAGCCCCTATTCTTTCGGTGGTCTGATGACCGGTCTGGCGTTGGGTAAGGCCTTCAATCGTCCCGTGGAAGCCATTGCCGCCTTCGACCCCTACTTCCATTATGCGGCGTTCCACAGTATCTCCGGCGTCCTCAACGAAGAAGCGGGGAAAGTGTTCCGGTTCAAGGAGCAGGAAAAACTCCACGAAGAGATCATCGACAGCGGCCTGGCCAAGATTTATCAGTCCCATCTGGATATCGCTCGGGAAATCGCGCAGGCCGAGAATACCGACGTCAAGACCACGCTCCTCGACGGCAAGGCATTCGAAAAGATCATCCAGTACGTGCGGAAAGATGTCCCCTGGCTGTTGATCGTCGGACGGATCGGCGTCCATAGCGACGAGGACATGGACATCGGCAGCAACACCGAAAATCTTCTGCGGAGCGCTCCCTGCAACGTGCTGGTCTCAAATCGCAAGTATGTCCCGCCCATCGACACGCAGGCTGAATATACGATCGCCTGGACCGAAGAATCCCTGCGACGCATGGAAAAGATTCCCGTCTTCGCGCGCGGCGTGGCCAAGACCGCGATCCACCGATACGCCATCGAGAAGGGCCATACGATCATCAGCAACACGGTCGTCGATGCGGCGGTCGGACACATCCTTCCAAAGGGCGCCATGGATGCCATGCGAGCGTTGGGAGGAAACCTGGATGCGGCAGGCATCGATCGGGACAAAATGCAGGCGGACGATGCCGTGGCGAAGGATCTGATGGGAGCAAGCCTGAGCGGCATGATGACGCAAATCGTCGAGGAGAAGCCGGCTACCAGCGAGGCGACGCAGGCCTATCTCGATCGGATGAACCAGAATTATTTTGTGTGCGACGGCTGCGGCTACATCGGCAAGGGCGATACTCCCGTCAAGTGTCCCGTGTGTCATGCTGAGGGCAACCGGTTCAAGCAAGTCGATAAGAGCATTTTTGATGCGGCGGCCAAGACTGAAGGCGCCCTGGAAACCGACCTCGCCTATGATGATGTGCCGATGCAGTGGACGAAGGATGCGAAAGAAGCGATTCGCGCCGT
>JBEVJJ010000303.1:0-8756 GCA_040510255.1 Nitrospiraceae bacterium
GTTGGTCCTGGTCACGCTGGCTCGTGAGCACATTCACGTGATCATGCCGGGGTACACACATTTGCAGCGTGCCCAACCGGTGCTCCTGGCCCATCATCTCCTGGCCTATGTGGAGATGTTTGAGCGCGATCGCGGGCGCTTGCGCGATGCGCTGGTCCGATTGAATGTTCTGCCGCTTGGATCAGGGGCCCTTGCTGGTACCAATTATCCGGTCGACCGACGGTACACGGCGCAGTTGCTGGGATTTCCAGACGTCACGCAAAATAGTCTGGACGCGGTATCCGATCGGGACTTTGTGGCGGAAGTATTGAGCGCGCTTTCGCTGGTGATGATGCATCTTTCCCGCATGAGCGAAGAGTTGATTCTGTGGGCGTCCCAGGAATTCCAATTCGTCGACCTCCCCGACGCGTTTTGTACCGGCAGCAGCATGATGCCGCAAAAGAAGAATCCGGATGTGCCCGAGTTGGTGCGTGGAAAGACTGGACGGGTGTATGGGCATCTGTTCAGTATACTGACAGTCTTGAAAGGCCTGCCGTTGAGCTACAATCGCGACCTTCAGGAAGACAAAGAGGCCTTGTTTGATGCGCTGGATACCACCACCCAATGCATTGCGCTCTGCACCGAGTTAGTACGCCGGCTGAGAATCAATCACAAGGTTCTGGAACGGGCAGCGTCAGGCGGGGGAATGCTTGCGACGGAACTGGCCGACTACCTCGTGACAAAGGGAACACCGTTTCGAGAAGCCCATTCCATTGCCGGGCGAATTGTGCGATCCTGCATTGAGACGCGACACAATATTCAGGATTTGACGCTGGACGAACTGCAAGTCTTTTCAGCGTATTTTGGCAAAGACGTCCTGGACTTCTTGACGATACCGAGTGCAATCGAACGGAAGAATCAGATCGGCGGGACGGCCAAGAAACGGGTCGAAACCCGAATCAAGGAGTGGGAGAAGATATTGCTGTGAGTGGCAGGCAAACTCCTTCGAAACCGACCGTACGGCCACTGTGGATCCTGGTGATGGGTATGGTCATGTCGCAATGCGGGGTGGTCGGTTCTCCCATCCCACCAGAGGACGTCGGAGTCACTCCCATTATCGAACGACAGAAGAGGCGCGATGCGAACAGATTGGACGCCCAGGTGCAAGCGGCACCCTCCCAAGCGGCGCCGCTCTCCGACCAAGAGCTAATGATGGAGCCTGCTGAATCATTACCAGTGCCTCCATTGAGACAAATGGGCACACGGTAACAGACGTTGGTGAACGGTGTGAGCGTCTTACCGGATGCTGACCTGAGATCAGGAGGAGAGTGAATCATGGAACAACTCATCCAGCCGGGGCGACCTGCTGAGGCGCTTGGGAAAATCCCCCGACGGCGGTTGCTATTGTTGGATCCCTATCCGCGGAACAATCGATACCACTTGACCGCCTCCGAACGTCGCGCCGTGTGGTTTCCAAAACTGAGTCTCCCGACGATCGCTGCGTATACACCGGAGACTTGGGACGTTCGTCTCGTCGATGAGTCGGTTCAAGACATTGATTTCGACTATCCCTGCGATCTGGTCGGGCTTTCCGTCATGACGTGCTATGCGCCGCGCGCGTATGAGATTGCGGGGGAGTTCAGGAAGCGCGGGATCAAGGTCGTTCTGGGAGGGGTCCATCCCACCTACTGTCCGGAGGAGGCGCTGCGATATTGCGATGCGGTCGTGTGTGGCGAAGCCGAGGACCTTTGGCCGGAGGTGGTGTCGGATTTCGAGGCCAGGCGCATGAAGAGAAAATATGAGATGAAGGCCTTTCCCTCGCTCGAACATTACAAGAGTCCGCGGGTTGAGTTGCTGAGCCCCGACGCCTACATGACCCGCCAGTGCAGCTTTACCACGCGAGGATGTCACTTCGACTGTGAATTCTGCAGTGTCTCTCCATTCAATGGGAAAACGACTCGCCGTCGCCCCGTTCACGAAGTCATCAAAGAGCTGACTCGCGTGAAGCAATGGATACGAAGCGAATTGGTCGAGCGGATGTGTACCGACTCTTTATGGCAGGCGTTCAGGATGGGAGTGCGTATTCGCCTGGGTATAGAAGACGGTACGATCTTCGCGTTCGTCGATGATTTGCACAACAGCAACAGGGCCTACTGCCGCGAGCTTTGGACAGCCCTGAAGCCGCTCAATATTAAGTGGGGTTGCCAGTCTACCTTGTTCCTGGGCGATGATGAGGAGATGGTGAAACTCGCCGCGGAAAGCGGCTGTGTTTCGGTGTTCGTCGGGATGGAGTCCCTGGATGAAGACAGTCTTGAGGAGACGCACAAGCCGTTCAATCGGGTGCAGAAGTTCGCCAAAGAAATCGATATGTTTCATAAATACGGCATCATGGTGAATCCGGGCATCGTGTTTGGGTTCGACAGTGATGACGAGTCGGTCTTTGAGCGAGCCGTTGAGTTTCTCACAGCCTGTCGCGTCGAATTGGCCTACTTCAATGTCCTTACGCCGTTGCCGGGAACGGCGTTGTATGAACGATACAATAATGCGGGAAGAATTTTCGATCGTGACTGGGCAAAGTACGATGGAAAGCACGTGGTTTTCCAACCCAGCCGCATGACGCCGGAGCAACTCCAGGAAGGGTTCCATTGGGCAAACCATCAATTCTATTCGCTTTCGTCGATCTGGCACCGTTTGTCCGGTACCAGCCAACGGCTCGTTCCACGACTTGAAATGAATCGTGAATTCCGTAAGCTGGTGGTTCGGTCCTGTCCACATGGGACCCTTTCGCCTGTCGCCAAAGCGCTCAAACAACTTCAAGCCAAACTTCCCACCGTGGAGACCGCACAAGTCATCCCCAATGCGCTCCATGCGATTAAGCAACGAATCGATCAGACCGCCGCTCCCGCCCATGAATTGTGGCTCAACATCAAAGCCAAACGGCATGATCAGTTTGCCGCTGTGGTCGTCACCTTGGAAGGGACGCTCGACCGCTTGAACGCACAAGAACTGTTGATGCGAATAAAGGAAGCCGCCGAGAAAGCTCGCCTTGATATTATTATCAATTTTGAGCATCTCAAGCATGCGACCCCCGAGGCTCTGACCGCGCTGTTAGATGGCGGCGTGTTGAAGGATGCCATGCCCTATGCGAAGGTCCGCTATCAAAAGTTCAGAGCTGCGTTCGAACAGGCCTTGCAAGGGCTATCCCTGTCCGGAAGCGATTTCTTAAGTGAGGATGTCCAAGATGCATAATTTTCAGTATCGGGAAGGGGAGCTTTGCTGCGAAGATGTGCCTCTGGGACGTATTGCGAAAGAGGTCGGTTCGCCGTGCTACGTCTACAGTTATAGCGCGCTCGTTAGGCAATTCCGGGCCTATGATAGCGCCTTCCACAATATTCCGCATATCGTTGCGTTTGCGATGAAGGCCAATTCGAACCTCGCGATCCTAAAACTAATGGCAAGCGAGGGAAGCGGTGTGGATATTGTTTCGGGCGGCGAGCTCTTTCGTGCTTTGAAAGCCGGAGTGCCTGCTTCAAAGATCGTCTTTGCCGGCGTAGGAAAGAGTGCCGGGGAAATTCGCGATGCCCTCAGAGCTGGCATCCTGATGTTTAACGTCGAATCGTCCGCCGAATTGCATGCCATTAATGATGTGGCGGCGTCGATGGGTTACAAAGCACGTGTGGCGCTGCGGATCAACCCCGACATCGATCCGAAGACCCATCCCTACATCTCAACCGGACTAAAAAAGAGCAAATTCGGAATTGCTGCAGAACGGGCATTGGAAGAATTCAAGCTGGCGTCTTCACTCAAGCATATCGAAGTCCTGGGTGTTCACAAACATATCGGCTCGCAGTTGACGGACGTCACTCCCTTCGTCGAAGCGTTGAAGAAGGTCTTGGTGTTGGTACAGACCCTCAAGGAACAAGGAATTGAGATACGCTATATCAACATTGGAGGGGGATTGGGAATCACCTATTCCGACGAAACGCCGCCTCAACCAAAAGATTTGGCCGCTGCCATCTCTCCTCTGCTCAGGGATTTGAAGTGCGTCCTCATCATGGAGCCTGGGCGTGTACTCGTCGGCAATGCCGGTGTCTTGCTCACGCGGGTGCTGTACATGAAAGATACTGAAGCCAAGCGGTTCGTGATTGTCGACGCGGCGATGAACGACCTTATTCGGCCCAGTCTCTATGGCGCGTATCATGACATTCGTCCGGTCCACGAGGGGGCAACTCGAAGCCACAAAAGCATTGTGGACGTGGTAGGGCCCGTATGCGAGTCTGGAGATTTTCTGGCAAAGGACCGGATGCTGCCTGATATGAAATCAGGTGAGCTATTGGCGGTGATGAGCGCCGGGGCGTACGGGTTTGTGATGGCTTCCAATTACAATTCCAGGCCGCGCGTGCCGGAGGTCATGGTGAGAGAGGGACAGACGTATGTGATCAGGGCTCGAGAATCATACGAAGATCTGGTCCGTGGAGAAGTCATCCCTGCGTTTCTCTCTTGATATGATCGGTATGCGACGAAGGAGTGCCTCATGTTCACAGGGTCTATAGTGGCCATCGTCACCCCTTTCCGAAAAGGAAGGGTGGACGAGCGGGCTCTGGGCGATCTCATCGAATGGCAGATCGCGAATGGAACGCATGGAATTGTGCCTTGCGGGACGACCGGAGAATCAGCCACGCTTTCTCATGCTGAACACCAACGGGTTGTGGCATGTACGGTCGAAGTGACCAAACGTCGAGTGCCGGTTATTGCAGGAGCGGGTTCGAATAGCACGGAGGAAGCGGTGGCCCTCACGAGGCATGCGAAGGCTGCCGGAGCTGACGGCGCTCTGCTCATCACCCCGTACTACAATAAGCCAACGCAGGAGGGGCTTTTTCGACACTACAAGGCAATCGCTGAAGAGGTGGACATCCCCCTGGTGCTCTACAACATTCCCGGTCGGACCGGCGTGAACTTAGCTGCTTCGACAGTCGCTCGACTCGTGAATTATCGGACCATTGTCGCTATTAAGGAAGGGAGTGGATCTGTCCAGCAAGCTTCCGAGATCGTTCATGCCTGTGGCGAACGGTTCACCGTGTTGGCCGGCGACGATGCACTGACTCTGCCCATGATGGCGGTCGGTGCAAAAGGTGTGATCACTGTGACCGCGAATATCATGCCATCGGAGATGTCGCGAATGGTCACGGCATTCCTGGCAGGACATTTAGAGGATGCCCGACGGTTCCACTACATGCTCTATCCAGTGTTTACTGCACTCTTTTACGAAACGAACCCCATACCTGTCAAAGAGGCGTTGTCCATGATGGGGAAGATCGACGGCGAACTCCGCCTGCCGTTGTGCGGTATGGGGCTTGAGAACAAAGAAAAATTGGCCGCTGTGATGAAGGATTGTGGACTGATTTGAGGATGGCGTAGTGGACCAATCGGAATGCGAGCATGATTAAGGTCATTATTGCCGGTGCGGGAGGACGGATGGGCTGTCGGTTGACCTCCCTTGTCAAGGAGTCGACCTTCCTGACTTTGTCAGGAGCCGTTGAAAGCAAGGGGCATCGCGCTGTTGGGGAGGATGCCGGCGAAATTGCGGCCTGTGGTCGAGTAGGAATTCCGATCAGCGATGACCTTACGGGTCTTATGGAAAATGGCGAGGTGGTCATAGATTTTTCCATTCCATCCGCCACATTGGAGCATCTGAGGACCGTTGCCCAACACCATTTGGCCATGGTCATCGGGACCACCGGATTTTCCCAAACCGAGCTGGAAGAGTTAAGGAGCCTCGCTTGTACAATTCCCTGCGTGTTCTCTCCGAATATGAGTGTGGGCGTCAACGTCATCTACAAGATGATCGCCGATATGGCACGGACCCTTGGGGACGAATACGATATCGAAGTGATCGAAGCGCATCACCGGCTCAAGAAGGACGCGCCGAGCGGGACCGCGATGAAGATGGCGGCAATACTGGCCCGCGCCGTCAATAGAGATATTGGGCAGGTTGGGGTCTACGCCCGCAAAGGAATGATTGGAGAGCGGACTCGGAGTGAAATAGGAATTCAGACCATCCGTGCGGGAGATATTGTTGGAGATCACACAGTACTCTTTGGCACCATGGGAGAACGAGTTGAGATCACGCATCGAGCTCACAATCGGGATACGTTTGCAGCCGGGGCATTACGAGCGGCACGATGGGTGGTCAAGCAGCCACCTGGTCTCTATGACATGCTTGATGTCTTGCAGCTTAAGTGACGAATAGATACGCATTCCTATCGATCCCCATCTTCTCTCGTTAGGGCATCTTCTTCTTGCACTCATGATTCACAGGACAGAGAAGGCAGCGATGTTGTTCCTACCGCCATGCAGAGAAGAGATGGAAAGAACCGCAAGCAGTCAGGGAGAACGCACTATACCGATGCAGGCTGCAAATCGACGGGATTCTCCAACTCGACAGCCGCTAAGGTCTTGGTCGTCGTTCGGAGTCGCAGGGCTGAGATGATTCCGAGATAGACGGATTGCGCACCCTCCGTCCAATTCGGATCGAGCGGAAGACCTCGAAAAGCCGCTTCAGCGGCCTTTCGCTCATCATGAGTGAGCGGCCTCGGTCTAATCATGGCCTAGCGCTCAGTGTCTGGCGGTAATCGGTCGTGGTTCTGGGTCAGTCACTTTGCGGCGGCCACAGTTCAGACAAGCCAACACTGTGATCGCGAGTCCTGCATCCAGATCAACCGCTCGCTCCGGCAACATTGCGCCACGGCATTTGTCACACGTGTACATACCATACTCTATAACATTGCCGTGTAGGACAAACCATCCGCCTGAAGTACTGGAGAGCGCGATCAAAGGTCCCTTGATTGAGATGTCGCCTGGGCCGTTTGGTCCCGGCTCATGACCATTTAGAAGGTTCTTGTCTCGTGGGTCTACGGGGTGTTCTTGACAGTAGAGAAATAGTTTACATAGGATGGGGTTCCTGACGCGTGCGACCACAATGTATAGGATCATCTTCATACTTGCACTCTTTACCCTCTTGTACTTTCTGCTTCGTAGGGCTATTCGGGAATTACGTGAAAGAGGAAACGCCGGCAGCGATTCCGCTATTCAGATTTCGGACAAGCATCAGATGATTCAGGATCCGAATTGTCGGGTCTTTGTGCCGAAGGGCGTGGCTGTGCGGGAGGAAATTGGAGGCCAGATCTACTTCTTCTGCAGCCGGGAGTGCGCGAAGACGTTTCAGAAACAGCTGGCCGGCTAGCAGCCTGAATAACTATAGTCAGAAAACATATCCTCCTTATCAAACAGGAGGGTGATCTGGCATTCATTGGCTTTGAAATTGAAGAGCGGCAAGCTGGTCTTTCCACCCGCTATTCGATAGTAGATCCACTTTTCTCCTCCAAAGAACCGTGAGGTCTTCCCGTCGGGGGTACCCCAGTTTTTTTCAAACCAGGTTTTGTCTTTTCCCTGTAATTCAGCCGGCTTCAAAGACGCCTCTAAATATGGATTGTGGCTACACGCGACAAGCGTCAAGCTGATCGTGATTATCGAGATCATGCGCTTCATCCAGCTCTCATCCGTGAACGTCGAAGAACGGAATGCGTAGGAGTTGGTTTGAATGGACAGGGAAATTCTAGACGGGACCTACAACGGCTGTCAAACCAACCCTAGTCGAACTCAGTTGCAATTTGCCTTGGTTCGCAGATCCTCATAAAATAACGAAGGTCAATCATTGAGGCGCCGTTTCACTTCCAGCTAGAAGAAAGGACCATCCTATGAAACTTTATCTCGATACTGCCAGCGTGAAGGAGATTCAAGACGCAGTCAGCCTTGGCGTTCTTGACGGAGTGACTACTAACCCCTCGCTCGTTGCAAAGGAAGGAAGAAGCTTTCGCGAGGTTCTCCTGGAGATATGCAATCTTGTCGACGGCCCCGTCAGCGCTGAAGTGGTCAGCGTTGAAGCGGATGCGATGGTCAAGGAAGGGCGGGAACTCGCGAAGGTCCATAAGAATGTCGTGGTGAAAGTTCCGTTGATCCCGGAGGGATTGCGTGCGACGCGGAAGATGGCATCGGAGGGGATCCGTGTGAATGTCACGCTGTGCTTCTCTCCCAGTCAGGCGTTGCTAGCAGCGAAGGCGGGGGCCTGGTGCGTCTCACCTTTTATAGGACGCCTGGACGATGTGAGCACCAATGGGATGGAACTGATCAGGCAGATCCTCACCATTTTCCGAAACTACGATTATAAGACTCTGGTGCTGGTGGCGAGTGTTCGTCACCCGCAGCATGTCGTTGAAGCAGCCTTAGCGGGAGGCCATATCTGCACAATGCCGCATAGCGTCTTTCAGCAGTTGGTCAAACATCCCTTGACGGATATCGGTCTCAAGAAGTTTCTGGCGGACTGGGAATCGCAAGGTAGAAAGTAGACCTCAAGGTAGGGATCTACACGCGGCGCGGTCGGCTTATATGGTGACGCGCCTTTTCAAACACTGTGTAAAACATTGGGCGGGTGAGGCGTCCGGTGAAGGTGTTTTGCTGGCTGGGATGAAACGAGCCGATGAGGGTCGTTCCCCAGGGCATGGTGGACACTGCTCCATGAGAAAATCGCGGTGTGGGAGCGGGTGGCGTCAGCCCAGCATCACGGCAGGCCTTCAAATATTGATCGAATGCGATACGTCCCAGTGTAATGACTGCACGGACGGACGTGAGGTACTCGAGTTCTTTAACCACATAGGGGCGACAGGCTTGAAATTCCGGCGGAAAAGGCTTGTTGTCCGGAGGTGCGCACCGAACAGCCG
>JBEVJJ010000304.1:0-3046 GCA_040510255.1 Nitrospiraceae bacterium
CAACGCGTGCGTCGCCAGATTGCCACGGACCTCCCTGACTATCTGGGGCAGCTGCTCGTCGTCTGTCGTGTGAAACTCTCTCAGGCCAGTCACCGGGCACAGGAAACGGAGTTGGCCCAGCAGTTGAAGGACGCCGATAAGATTATACAAGATAGTCTGTCCTATACGCGTTCCCTTGTGGCTGAACTGGCGCCCCCCGTTCTACGGGAATTCGGATTGCTCATGGGTCTCACCTGGCTGGCCGAACAAATGGAACAGCACGGAATCACGGTGACGATGCAGGTGCCCTCTTCCTCCTTTCACGTGGAAGAGGACCAAGCGATTCTGTTGTTTCAGTCGGCACGGGAGCTGCTCATGAACATTGTCAAACACGCCGGCACGAAGCAGGCGCTCCTTTCTGTGGTGACGACACCGGCGGGCGACATGTTGACCATAAGGGTCGCAGACAGGGGGAGAGGCTTTGATCATGCCTTGGAAACACGGACCGTAGGCAAACACTTCGGGCTGTTCAGCATTCGCGAGCGGATGGAGGCCTTAGGGGGGCGACTTGAGCTCAAATCCGGGCTGGGTCAGGGGACCACGGCCAGCTTGATTCTCCCCCTGGGTTCTCGCGGATGCGCTGCCGGTCCGGTGGAATCGGATACGGGATCGAATCAGGAAAAGGAAGAAGGGCAACCCAACGACGTGAGGGTTCTCATGGTGGATGACCATCCACTGGTGCGGGAAGGATTGCGTGGGGTGTTGGAAGGTTACGAACACGTGCACATCGTGGCCGAAGCCGCGGATGGATATGAAGCGGTCAAGCTCGCTGAACAACTGCGTCCGGATGTTGTCATCATGGACGTCAACATGCCGATCCTGGACGGCATTGAAGCGACGCGTCTCATCACGCAAACCATGCCCTCCATGGCCGTGATCGGTTTATCCGTGCATCAAAGTCACCAGATCGAGCGGAGCATGAAGGAGGCAGGGGCCGTGGCCTATCTGACGAAGGATGTCGCGGCTGAGCAGCTCCATTCGGCGATCACATCCGCGTTGGAGAAGAAGGCGAATGCATAGGTTCACACGTCAAGCCGCTTGGCGGCGGCGTAGTGCCGAACTGCGTCCCGTTTGCGGCCGAGTTTTTCGTATAGCTGCGCCAGATTGCAATGGGCCTCACGAAAGCCGGGAGCCCGTTTGATGGCCTCCTCGTAAGCGGCAATCGCTCCGGTTTTATCCTGTCGATCTTCGAGGACGACCCCGAGATTGAAATGGGCGAGGACCAGGTCCGGCCTATGCCGAAGGGCACGGCGGTAGCAGGCTTCCGCTTCCTCCAGGTCACCGGCGTTATGATTCAGCAGTCCGAGATTGACATGGGCTTCGGCAAATTCCGGTTGCAAACGGATGGCTTCCGCATAGGCGCGACGGGCCTCCTCTAAGGAGTCATCTTGAAGTGTCATGGCCCGTCCGAACCACGCCAAGGCCGCCTCCGCCTGTGAGGGCTGTGGTCGTGTGCGGCGCTTTATTAATTGAGCCATGGGGAGAATCTGTGTGGCGTCGAAATTGAGGAGGAATTGGCCCGAGTCCGGTTGCCAGCGGGAAGCGCCATCCCATACGACCACCCGCTTGCCGGACGCATAGATCTTCAGACTGGAAATCGCCTGGCCGTTCCCGAGCTGCCGTTGCAAGGATTCGAGCACCTTGCGGATCTGACGAATAGACACGCCGGCCTCATTGAGCCCCTTGGCGGTACGCAGGATGACCAGATTCTGAAAGGAGTATGTGCAGGGAGCATTCGCCCGGGAGACCGGGAGGAGGGCGGCACGGAGACAAGACCGCAACCCTGATTCACTGACACGGAGGATGCGGCGGAGTTCGGCTGCGGAATATTCGCCGATCATCGTCTCCCGGCATGAGCCTTCTTCGCTGGCTCGCGGGGGACCTGTGCCGGCAAGGCCCGTGAACGCGCACCTTTTTTCTGCGCGGACTGCGCGACGCTTTCCTTCAGTCGTTGCATCAGATCCACGACATCGGTCGCCTGTCGGGCCGTCTTGGGCTGCAGCTTGATGGTCTTGCCTTTGGATTTGTCTTCGATCAACTCCATCACCCGTTGCCGATATTCGTCATGATAGGCCTGCGCGTCGAACGTTTCGCTCGAGATGGACTCGATCAGTTGAGTCGCAAGTTTCAGCTCGGCTGAACCGGGCTTCTGATCCCCTTTGGGCATGGCGTCAAACTCTCGAATCTCGTTATGGTAGTGCATTCGATGCAAAAGCAGATGGCCCTGGACGGAACGAATCACATACAGGCTGTCCTTTCCGCGCCAGACATACTTGGCCAAGGCGACCCGCTGCATTTCCTCCATTGCCTGGGCGAGGAGCTGATAGGCCTTCTCGTTGTGTTTTTCCGATCCGAGATAGTAAGTACTTTCAAAATAGATAGGATCGACGGCGCTCAAAGGAACGAATTCCAAGATCTGCATGGCATCGGATTCCGCCGCTTGTAGTTGATCCAATTCGTCCTGGCTGATCCGGACATACTCTTCCTTGGATATCTCATACCCCTTGACAAGCTCGTCGTAGTTGACGTCGCGCTTGCAGACGGGGCAAAAACGCTGTTGCTTGATACGACTTCCGCAGGGCCCGTGAAGCTGGTTGAAATGGATGTCCTGTTCATCAATGGCGGAGTAGATGCCGACCGGTATGGTGACCAGACCGAAAGAGATATGAGCAGTTTCGAGCTTTCGTCCCATAGTTTGTCCCTGCCTCTAGAGTGAAGCCCGTATTGTAGGCAAGCCGCCCCTGGTCTGTCTAGTCCGAACCCCCTGAACGCCTTTCCCTTCCGCCCCTTCCACATTCTTGTCGCTTACCTGAATTTCGACGGTTGTGAGACGAATTCCAATACTTCACCTCCCAGTGTCGTATTGCCGGAATGAACGACCAGGTCTCCCAGCGAGACGATCCCGATGAGGTTCTTTTCTGCAGTGAGAACCACCAACCGACGGATACGCTTTTCGACCATGAGCATCGCGGCTTCTTGAATATCTTGGTCTTCAAAACAGTAGGTC
>JBEVJJ010000305.1:0-19489 GCA_040510255.1 Nitrospiraceae bacterium
CAAGCCACGTGGGCGGTTCGTATAAAATCGTCCAGGTCCCACCTTCCGGACTCAATACTTCAATCTTACTAGGCCGCTTTCTATAGTGTTCCTGAATACGGGCGTGAATAAGTGGGATCATCTCCCAAGAAAAGGACGATAAGGTTTCTATCTTGTTAGGAAGCAACTCGAAGCCTCCTAATAGGTAGACGGTTGCCGTCATTTTGGGAGGAAGATGCTTAGGAGCATCAGCTAACGTCCTAAAAGACATTTTCTGAGAGGCCCACGCATTGCCTGCGCGATATCGGTCCAATTCTTCCCTCAGAAAAAGGAGGGTTCGTCCGGCCTTCCGATAAGGCTTCAAGCTTTTTTGCACCACGAGCCGATAGACGGAATAGGGGTGATAGTGAAGATATTCAGCGGCTTGCCGGATCGTAAACAGCCGCGTTCCGGTGTCATGATCATAGAATGGGTGATCTGCTTTTTGCTTGCTCACAACTGTTAAGTTAAGTTAACATATGAACTCTGGTGCCTGGCTTCATAGTAGCTCAGCTCGCAAGGAGTAGCCATGGGTATCATTGTGCGACAGAGGAAGGACAAGACCGGCTGGTGGGCATTCGTTCATCACCAACGCAAACGCCTAAAGCGTCGGTTCGAAACGGAGCGAGACGCACGCAAGTTCGCAGAACTGCTCTCGGCCCAATTGAAGCTTTCTGAATTTAACGGGGAAGCTTCTCCACTGTCCGATAACAATCGTCAAATGCCCACCGTCGAGACCTATCTTACAGATTGGCTCCATACCTACGCCGAGGTTCACTGTAAATCAACCACGGCGCATGGCTATCGTGTCATGATCGTGAGACACCTTTTGCCGGTTTTTGGTTCACGGAAACTGGATGAAGTGAGCCGTGCTGATATTAAACGCCTGATCGCTGATCTCTCCGGCAAGGGGCTGAAGAAACAAACCATTCACAACATCCTGACTCCATTCAAGGAGGCCTACCATCACGCGATGGACGAGGGGATCGTGTCGAGTAATCCGGTAGCGCGAACAGGCCGCCTCACTCATTCCAGGGAGGACAGACGCCTTCATATGTCGCCACTCGATGCCGAGGAAGTGAAGGCTCTCCTCCAACATGCTCGCGAGACAGTCCCCTCCCTCTACGCCATTCTCCTGTGTGCCGTACGGACCGGACTGCGCCAAGGCGAATTGATTGGATTGCAATGGTCCGATATCGATTTCCGGAGTGGCTTTCTCGAAGTGCGCCGTGCGGTCGTCAAGCGCCAACTGACCAGCACGAAGAATCACAAGTTGCGTCGGGTGGATATGAGTCCGCAATTGATCGACGCATTACGTCATATGCGAGAGATTCGGGAATTAGAGTCAATGTCAGGCAAGCCCGTGTCTGAATGGGTGTTCGTCACATCTTCCAACACGCGATGGGATGACAGCAACCTGCGTCATGCATTTATCAAATTGTTAAGAACCGCTGGCATCCGGCGTGTGCGGTTCCATGACCTTCGTCATACCTATGTCTCACTCATGGCTCAGCAGGGAAGTCCGCCTAAATACATTCAGGAGCAATGCGGCCATAGTTCTATTCAGGTGACGATGGACAGATATGCTCATTTATTTCCAAGCGGGAACAAGGAATGGAGTGCCAAGCTCGATGATGTACAGACTTCTATAGTCGCACCCCAGACGCACCCTCAGGGTTCAGGGGCGGGCAAGTGAATGATAACCTATTGATTTATGGAGCCGGCGAGTGGAATCGAACCACCGACCTGCGGTTTACGAAACCGCTGCTCTGCCAACTGAGCTACGCCGGCATGGAGAGGGCTGGAGAACAGAACTCTGAGGTGGCCATCTTACTCAGGCTGAGAAACGGCTGTCAATGATGCAGCCTGTTAGAGCGGAACAGGATTTCTGAAGATCGGATTGTGCTTAAGCTCGTCAAAGAGAATCTGGGCTTTCATTTCCTCCCCCTCTCTCGTCAGATGACAATTGTCTAGAAACCATTCATCCTTGAATTTGTCCTGTTCAGGAATGATGAACGGGATGCCATGCTTTTGCGCTGCTGTTCTCATGACCTCATAGTTCTTTTGCAGTCCTAGCACGAGTGTGTCTTCAAATCCCTTAAACGCGTTCGCATTCTTGGTGAGGTTTTCCTTGCGGGCCTGCAGAAATCCGAACAAGACCACCTGCGCCCCCCCTTCCTTACCGAGCACAGCGAGGTAATCGACGTTGCGCCGAAACCCTTCCGGATCCGTGCGTTTCACCCGCTCAAATGCATCTTGAGGCGAAACCTCCCAGAATGGCTTGGTCGTGACGACAGTCCCAACTGGCTGCAGCCATCTCGCATACAGATACTTTCCGATATTGGATTTGGCGAGCAAGGTCCGCTCGCCTGGCCTCGGTTCGACGCCGTTACCATGCCCACGAAAATGCGTGTACTCAGGACTGTATCCGTCGAATATCAGAGGCAGCACATCATTCCCCCCTCCATGATAGACAATGAGATCCGGCCTCAGGAACCGGTGTCGAAACACATATCCCGCGAGCGCTTCCGCGCTTGTGCCGTAGTTGAGGCCGGCGTTGATGACCTGCACTCGCTTGCTCGAGATCGCTTGCAGCTTCACTTCGAGTCTCGCGACCCAGGTATCTTTGGGATTCTTCATATATGGCCACATGTAGGTCGTCGAGCCGCCCAGACAGAGAATACGGATCGTTCCGGCCGGCTTCTCAAGAGGAAATTCTTCGTTTCTATACCCGAGGGAATTGGTCTGCCGGAATCCGTCCGCCTGCATATTGGGGAAGTTGTCATACAAGAGATAGGGATGTGGTCGCAAAGTGGTGGTGGACGAGGATGCGAACATCAGGGAAGACATGGGATTGCCGATATACCTCTCCACGGTTCGCTTGCCATTGGCATATGGAGCATGTTCATAGAGATACCCCATTGCCATTTCCAACACCGCCAGTGAGATACCCACACTCACCACGCTGAGCGCTCCCCCTAACAGGAGATTTCGAACTCTCGACATCGTGCCTATCCTTTCTGTCTCTGGGTTTTTTGCCGACCACACCAGTGGCCCAACCCTTCGGCGTGCGAACGCAGCCGCTCGTCGCGCCCCAAACCATGAAGGGATCGGCCAGGCTCACAGGTGGAAGAACTGTGTGCTATCGCAGCTTGCTGAGCGGCAATACTCGCAGCGGAGATGCATGGCCGACATCCGGCAGACACACCGGCTCTTGCGCGTTGCCAAACTGATGCTTCGCTACGGCCTCGACCTGTCGATGAACATATGTGCAGAGTTCTCCGGTCAGTACCGTGCCATTCTTATCCAGATCCGCCGCCCCGCGGAGTCCCTTGAGGAGATAATACGTAAACAATCCATGCTGTCCCTGCTGGTAGGCATGGGCTTCTTGTAAGGAATTGTTCCCGATCATCCACAAAAACCGGTCTTTGTGTTGCACCAATCCGCCTTCCTCCCACACGGGCGTAATCGTACGGCCGGCTTCCGTCCCCGGAGTCGGTTCCAGCGACAGGTCCAACAGCAGGATCGCACGAGAAACCTGCGCCCTGGTCAGTGCCCGTTGCAATCTGGCCAATGAGAACAGGCGCGAGGACGCCGATCCGTCATAGGGCACTAATGACACGGCGCCCGTGGAGGCCTCGACAACCGCGCGCCCTGAAAAATACACCAGCACCACGGCACGTGGATCGACCTGCGTGGGTAACCACGTCTCAAATACGTCGATCAGATCGTCTTTCAAGACTTGGCCATCCTCCAACAGCTTGACCCGCGCCGACGGGATGCCCATGTACGTTGAGAAGTACTTCGCCATGACTTCGGCATCCCGTCCGGCAAACCGCGCTTCCGGCACATTCGCGTCCCGAAATTGTCCGACACCAATGGCAATCCCGATGCCCTGCGCCTGTTTCAACTTACCCGGATGATTGGCAATTTGATCGACATCCACTGACAAAACTTCGACGGCATCGACGGTCTCCGGTCGAATCGCGACCACGAACTTTTTGCTCGGCGGGAGTTCCACCGGGGAGGAGGCACGGAGGGAACACACGAGCTCCGCCGCTTCTACTTCGGAGACCCCGCCCAACGTGCCGGCGACAGAGACCCGTTTGATCTCACCCGGACCTATCGTCCCGACGAGCAGCGGAGCCTTGAGGTTGTGAAGCACGGCGGGATGACCGGTAAGGTGCACTTCCACATTATCCGCCACCGCGCCTCCCTCGTTCTTGATCTCAAACTCCACGATGAAATGTTCGTTCCGCTCCAACACCTGATTGCGGTTCTCATCGCGGATAATCGTGCGAAAAGAGAGTTTCGTTGGTCCGGATTCGTGACGATCCGTGGATGGGGCAGACAGCGTGGGCAGCGCGACGACTGATTGGATCACGCCTGGACTCGCAGGGGCGGAGGCTGAGGACATGACGGCCGGCTCTGAGGCCCGTTGACCAGACGGTTGACCGGCGGCCCGTGGCCGACTCTTTGCTGATTGAGCCGCCTCGCGTATTCTGCTCGAGTCGCCAAGTTGCTTCGCCATCCCCTCGACGACGAGGTCAGCCGCTTGTTGAACCACTGCCTCGACCCCCTTTACTTCGCAGGAATCTTTCGTGGTCCCGACGTCGTCATGACCCTGGCTCTGGAGTTTCTTACTATGACGAACGGTTCCATCGAGATCGCTGTAGGAAAAATCCAATCCCAATGTGACCGTTGCCGGATAGGTGCGGGTGGTCCTCCGCGGCACGAACAAATCAAGTTCCTTCAACCCCAGCCCAACATCCACCACACCGTCCACGGCGCCGGGCACGGCGGAGGCTTCGAAGACGGTATGCTGGAAGACCAGCCCGAGTTTTCGTTTGAGCGTCTCCTGAAGAATGCCGTCAATCTTCACCTGAGCCGGTTGACCGCATGCGTCTCTGTACTCCAGCACGGCGCCAGTAATGCTCGCATCGGGTCGGACCTGCACCGTAAGGGGAAGGTCATAGCGGAGCATGCTGTCTCGACTTCTGAACAGGTTGCATGCCGACAGACTGATCACCAGGAATATCAGGAGGACGGACCATGAGGTGATTCCGCCGGCAGGCACAACTGACGCGCCCGGCAGTCCATGATTGTCTCGTGTCGTGCTGGTTCCCGGCATTGGAAATGCCTTACCGCCTTTGGCCCTGAATTGACAGGGTCCCTGGTCTTCGTTAAGGTCCAAGACGTGATTGAGTCGCCGCGCGCCCCCGTCGTTCATCATACGCCACTCCGGACATTCGCAGCATCTTTTGCCGACCTCATCCGCCTACGGAGTCAGTCTGGCACATGGCTCCTCCTGTTGCCAAGCCTTTGGGCAATTGTCTTAGCAAATGGGGGACATCCTCCCTTGTCTCTGGTCACCATTTTCGTCGCCGGATCTTTCGTCATGCGCAGTCTGGGAGTAATTCTCAATGATCTAGCCGACAGGAAATTCGATCGTCAGGTGACTCGCACCCGTATGCGGCCTCTGGCTTCAGGAGCGCTCGGCCTTCGCGAGGCCGCCTGGATGGCCGCTGTACTCCTTGTGGCTGCGACAGGTCTCGTTTTTTTCCTTAATCCCTTGGCGATCCTCCTGAGCCCCATTGCAGTTGTTCTTGCCGCTGCATACCCCTATGCCAAACGCATCATCCCCATTCCTCAAGCAGTGTTGGGAATTGCTTTTGGCTGGGGAACAGTGATGGCGTGGGCGGCCTCTCGAAACACGGTAGAGGGACCGGGTTGGGCCCTGTTTGGCGCGACGATATGCTGGGCGATCGCGTACGATACCATCTATGCCCTGCAAGACCGCGCCGACGATCGCCGGATCGGGGTGAAATCGGCTGCGGTCCTGTTCGGGGCCCATGTCTGGCTGGCCGTAGGAACATGCTTGACGACCATGTTGGGGTTGCTGAGCCTCGCCGGATACCTGTGTGCGGTGCGACCACTCTACTACGGAATTCTCGCCGTGGTCGGACTATGCTTTGTCGTTCAGGTGCTGAGGCTGCGGAGACCGATCCCTCCGGACGTTGCTTTTGCCCTCTTCAAGCAACACGTCTGGGCAGGAACCATCATTCTCTTGGGGATCTGGGCCAGCGTCTGGTAATAGACGACTAGCCTTCAACTTTTTCGAGCGGCTTTTCTGGCTTTGGCGCACGGAGCGTGCGGAGATACATGCTGACCGCCTTGGCATCAGCATCGTTGAGACCGAGGCTCGGCATCCGCGTATCCGGTTTCATCGCTTGCGGATTTCTGAGCCACCGATACACCCAGGTCGGATTCAATCTGAACCCGGCGCGATCGAGTGCAGGACCCACCTTGCCTCCTTCATCATTCACTTTGTGGCACCCGTTGCACCCATACTTGTTGAAGTAGAGCTGTTTTCCGATATCCGCCAATTTGCTGGCAGCATCCGGTTTCATCGTCAAGTCGGGACGAACAATGTTGACGCCCTTTCCAGGGCGCGTCGTGAAATTGGCAAAGCTGGCCTGCACTTGGTCCAACTCCTTTTTTGCCTGGACCATGACCTGCTGCTCTTTCGCGTACAGCGACTCGTCGACTTCGACACCCTTCTTATCCGCCTCATCGCTGGCCTTTTTTTCGGCCTCCTCGGCAATCTTCAGGGCCTCATTGTACTTCTGCTGGGCAGCCTTCTGTGCATCCTCAAGCTCTTTTCTCCGTCCTTCGACATTGAACTCCAGTTTCTTGCCGTGCAGGGAGCGCACCACTCCCACGATGCTCCAGATCTCCTCCTCGGAGAGAGTGTACTTGAACGTCGGCATGGTCGGAACCGCAAATTCGTCATCGCCGATCTTATCTCCGCCGGGGCTGGTATCTTTCATATCCCGTGAAATCGTATTGAAGATGTCTTCGTCCTTGAACGTGCCCATTTCTTCTTTATTGGATAAATCCTTCGGTTTCGGATCAGACATGGAAGACCAATTAAATCCTTCGTTCTGCCGGCCATGTTCACCGTGACAGTGCATACAATAATGGGTATAGAGGCGTTGTCCCCTCGCGGATTGTTCACTTTGAAACATCGAACATCCCGAACCGACCATTCCCCACACGCCGATCACACCAGCAACCACACTGAGCGTTCGCAATTTCGTCGACGTCCTCATGCTCAAGACCCTTTCTTCTTTAAGCGCTTCACGAGGACCAATTCGAATCCGACCGCCAGAAGGATAGCCAGCAGCGCATACAAATAGGGAGAGTAATCCGGTGGCGCTTCCGCACGGAAATACCACCACGATGAGACGGCCTTTTCGGAGCCCTTTTCCTTGGGCTGACCACTATCCAGTTTCTTCCCATCCCACAACGCGAAAGCAATACTGGCAAATTCACCGGGCTTGAACTGAGTGTCCTCCGTCGAATGTTCCGTCGTCAGCGGGCGAGAGAAGACGACCTTCCAGGCTCCGCCCTGAAAGACCCCCTTGGCTTTGACGTCCTGATGCGCCTGAGCTTTCAACGTCCCGAATCCCATCGCGCTCATGTCAACACCCTTCCCGTTCTTGTTCTTCCAATACCAGATGTTGACGGGGCCACCTTGAACCTGAGCCATTGGCTGCCCATGTGCAAAGTGAGCCTTCGTATCTCCGACCATGAATTCGAGAGCGGCGGCGTCTTCTGGATCCTCCGTGGGGTCGGCAAACTCCAAGAGAATGGCCACCGTCGTCCCGTCGTGAAGAGCCTTGACCTTCACGGTTTTCGCAGTGACTTCGGTGATCCGAACCGGCCAATGCACCTGCGGCGACATAGGGAATTCTGAGGCGGGAACAGCCGCCCAGGCCGCCGCCGTCGGATCATCCACCGGCAAGGTGCCTTTGACGAGTGAAGCCCGTACCGCCACGCTCTCCTGTGCCTGCGCAAGGTCGATTCCAGCTGCCAGAAACAATCCCAGCAGACCGGCAACGCCTCCCACCCATTTGCTTCCACGTCCTATAGCCATGCCATCCTCTTGACGCTTACTCGCGCGACCCGCGCGGGTTATTCTGATTCATCCCATGTCCGTGGCTTCTGTCCCGCGCCGTCGTACTCGCCCATGATGACCTTCCAGATATCTTCATCCGAAAGTTCCATCTCCCATCGAGGCATGGCAGATTTCCATGGCATCCCTTCAACCGGTAGACCGACTCCACCTTTCTTGATGCGCCAGAAGAGAAAGCTTTCTTGGAGCATGGCGATCGTCGTCGGGTCCTTAAAGTTCGCAGGCGGAGGGCTGAATCCTCCGGCCGCGAATCCCTTCCCGTCGAAATTGCCGTGGCAGGGGGCGCAGCGAGAAGCATAGAGTCCCTTGCCATACATGATATTGTCGGGGGTCTTCGGCACGGGATTGGAGAGGCCCGTGTATTCACCGGGAGGAGCCGGATGGATCGTCCGATTCTCAGCCGGAGGCGCATCGCTCACTGCCGTGCTGCCGTAGGTTTGCCACCCGACCAAGAGCGGGAACAGGACCAACACCAGATATCTCGCGCCTTGCATGGCCCCGGGATTGTCACCGGACAGGAAGCGGAAGATCGGATCGAAAAACGCATCCTTCGAGGCTCCACTCAGCGTGGCAAAAATCACGATGCCCGTGGCGACCAGAATCAGGTACAGGAAAATCAGACTCGCCGGGAGCGGTGCGGAATGGGGAAGGTTCGGGACGATGAACTTGAGGAACAAATAGATCAAGACCATCAACAGAATCGGTCTGACCAGTACGCCTCCCATACTTCCTCCTACCCCAGCAGGATGCTGGAAAATGTTCCTTTGCCTACGGCGCTTTTGCCACGGCAACCGGTGATGCGTCAGCTGCTTTCACCGGCGCTCCCGGCGCCACAATCTCGGACGGATTCACGGTGATCGGTTCACCGCTCATCTGTTGCAAGAATGCGATGACCGACAGAATCTCGTTCTTGGAAAGCCCGATCGGGTTCTTGTTGATGTAGGGCATCCGAGCCGGATATTCCTTGGGTATCCCCTCGTGACGGAAATCGAGATACACATACGCCTGTGGATCGGTCAGACTTTCAAACATGAACTCGCGGGACAGTTTCGCGCCGATTCCCTTGAGGTCCGGACAGCGGGCCGATTCGCTCGGGCCGATAGAATGACAGAGCGCACATTGTCCCTTGCTAAAGAAAATGGTCTGCCCGATCGCAGCCATGTCCGTCGGGGTCTTGATACTCGCAATATCGAACTTCTCCTCAGCAGGCGGCAGCGACGCCATCTGCGGAACAGCCAGGGCGACCAGCGCAAACAGTCCCAGGACGATGGCGACGAATCCAACGACTCTGACGAACTGCGCTTTAATGAAAAGAAGAATGATGACGCCGGAGCCGACGATGCAAAGACCGATCAACTGCAACATTGCGACTTCACTCATAAGTACCCTCTCCTGTGAGTTCTGAGTTAGGAGTGCTGCGTTCTGAGTGCTAATCTTGATAGTGGATTACAGCTCACGAAATACCTGACTCAGTTCAGAACCACGAACGCAGACCTGAGCATCCAGAACTCAGAATTCATCACTTAGAATTCAAAACTCACCATTCAGAATTCAGCGCGACGCATTGTCGTCGAGCTGTGACGATCCACCCGCCATGGCAGGCAGCGCGCCGTGAGGAAGGGGGGCCTTCGTCGCCGTGCCCCCACCACCCTTGGCCTTATCGCCCATGGTCGCGACCCAGAAGATGAAGGCGACCAGCATGCAGAACAAAAAGGTATTCAGCGCCATGAGGGCAGCGGCATACCCCAATGCGGGAGAGAATGCATAGGGAGAGGAATCCCGCATGACACCGTAAATATGCCAATGCACCCGCGATGAGGAACGGGCGTATCCCATCAGGGTCATCAAGAGAATCACCATGACCGCATTCAAGACCAGCGCATATCCGGCTCGCGGGGGCATCTGGCCCCACACCATTTCCGTGGTGGTTCTGGCGCTCTTCAAGAGCAAGGCAGTCAACGGGGTAATCGTCAGCATGACGAACAACACGATCAGCACTTGTGAGGTGGAAAAGTAGTTGATGCGGATAATGGCAGGGACGAAATACCCCCACACCCCCAATATGATGACGACGATCGCCGCCAGGCCAAGCACGCCAGCCATCATCGCTCTGGCGACCTTGGCCCAGCCCGCGGTTTCCTGTTTTCCGGCACGCCAATACATGATGAAACTCATGAACGTGACGAGAATCATGAGATTGGCCACCGTCATCTTGGCCGACATGACGCCGAAGACGCCCAACAAGGGATGGTGCGTGCCGCCCATCTTCTGTGCTTCCTCCAGGCTGGCGACGAGCGAGTGCGGGGTCATCCAGACGCCCAGGCACAGGAGCAGAATGATCAGCATCGCCATGATCGGCTTCCGATACTGCATCTCCGACCCAGGGATGCGGTGGGTAATACCGAGCCAGAAATAATAATTTGATCCGAGGAACAGGACACCGATCAGCATCGCCTGCAGGATGAAGAGCCACGAGAGAAATCCACCCATAAGCGTGATGCCCATCTGCTGGTTGTACTGGTAGATCTCGCGCATCAGCCAATATCCGGCAAACGGGAGCGGGAGCAGGCCGAACACGCCGATGAAATTGCCGACGTAGCCCATCCAGTCGTAGTGGTAGCGTTCCTCCTGGCCTTTCGCCGACAGATAACGGATCCCGGCGTAGGCGCCGCAGATGTAGCCGCCCAGGACCACGTTGGCGATCAACCGATGAATGTTCACCGGCCACCAGGTCGGATTCCAGGTGGCGGCCCAGGCACGTTGTAAATCGGTCCCCTCGGAAATCACGACTGGGCTGGCTTGAAACGTCGCCCAAGAGTTGGGGACGATCATGATGAAGAACGCAAAGACGTTGAGGAGCAAACCCAGAAAGATGTGGAAGCTTTTTCCCCCTCCCTCCGACATCGCATCCCAGCCATACCAATAGAGATACAGAGTCACCGTCTCCAGCAGGAATAGCAGACAGTACACCACGAACGACGGGAAGAAGATGTCCGTCAGGTAGTTCATCAACTTGGGGTAGAAGCCGATGAGCAAGAACAGAAGAATCCCGCCGAACAGCGCCGTGGTTGCGTAGGAGGAGGTCAGAAGTTTCGTGAATTCCTTCGCCAGCTTGTCGTAGCGTTTGTCGCCAGATTTCCATCCGACAATTTCGCACAACCAGGCAAAAATCGGGACGCCCAGAACAAAGCCGGCCAAGAGCAGATGCAACTGGGCAATGATCCAGACGATGTTCCGGCTGCCGATTCCGGGAATATCCCGGTAATCCCGGCTGGAGGCACTGCCCGAATCCTCCGCCAGCCCGAGGTCGGGTAGGCCGAGCGAATAGATGAGAGAAGCCAGGCCCGCAACCCCGAGAAGGACCGCAATGTAAGAATACGTTCGTCTATGAGGGTCACGCTGGTGCGCCATGTTCGTCACCTCGTGAGTGCTCGGTTTATGGTTTGGCTTTCTGCGGAGCAGGTTTTGCATCAACATGCGGCTTCGTGTCTCCCTTTGGCCCCGTTTCCTTTACACCGACCTTGTCCTTTCCGCCTTTGTCCTTGTTTCCTTCGGCCTGCTTCTCAAGAGAGGCAATTCGGACTTCAGAGTCCTTGAAGGTCTTTTCCGCCTTCCCGAGCGCCTTCTGCGGATCGAGGTGCGACTCCGCCTTCACTTCTTGAGGCGTGCAACACTCGTGCGGATGTGGCGTCGTGGCGGGCAGGAATGCCCAGAACAGAACGCCTAAGACGACCCCGGCCGCCGTAAACGCTCCGAGCATCAACCCCTGGTCCGACGGCACGCGCATCAGGTCCCACTTGTTGACGAGCGCCTGATAGTTTTCACCGGCGGGCCGACCCCGATCCGCGAGTGACCGGACGAATCGTCCCACGAAAGAAAAGCCGATCCCCACCAACAGCACGAGCACAACTGTGGAAACACTGCCCCATAGGGTGAGGTCAAGACTAATGCGCTCGGCCACCCCGAGAGGTTTCAAAAACTCCATCTCAAGAATGGATTGGGAAACAGACCGAGCGATATCGGTGAGCTGCCCGAGAACGAACCACGCCAGGGGAATGTAGACAGCTCCGGCAAGCGCGCATCGCACCCACAAGGAAGACCCCACCGATTCCGGCGGCTCCACACGGAGCTTCTCCAGAAACGTCGTACGCGCAACCAGCCCCAGCGCCCAGATATCGACGGGAATAGAAAGGAGGAATAAGAGTGGTAATCCGACACCTTCGCCCAGATGTGCCTCCATTCCCGCCGTGAGAATAAAATACGCAAACACGCTGACGGGGCTCATCAGGAGAAGCAGAAAGACGATGCCCAGCTTGGTTTCGAGATGGATGGTGCCCATTGCTATGAACAGGAGGGCGAACGCCATCTTCATGGGGAGCGCGGTCCAGCACGCAGCCCAGAGCACGCTGAAACCCAGCTTGAAGGGAGACATCGATTCTCGATCGACCATAGTCGTTAATGCTCAGTAAGGATGTTCAAAAAAAGGCAACCTTCTCACACACCCGCCCCGACACGGTCATTCTCACCCACCCGTCCCACCGATTGCTGCGCTATCGATCACTCGGGACGTTCCTATGCTAGTCAAGGAATTCACGGTTGATGATGGCCGAGACCGTGAAGATCAGAATAATGGCCATCACGACAATCCATCCGATCAACGCAATCGGTCGCTTGAAAATATTCCGCTCCGGGCTACGGTCGATGAAGGGCAGCGCCGCCAGGAGCGCCATAAACGCACCGGGGATGGCGATCGCTCCAAGGAACTGTCCGAGCTCCCCGGCGAAGATCTTCAGCCGGAGCATCTGAAAGAGAAACAGAAAATACCACTCCGGTTCCGGATGGTAATCTCCAGGATCGGGCGTCGCCTCTTCCAAGAGGACGACCGGCTCCCAAAACGCCAGGGTACAGATACTCAAAAACCCGACGGCCATCCCCACGATATCTTTCCAGACCTGCCGCGGAAAGAAATAGTCGGTCTTGATCTTCAACTCCTGCGTAGTGCCGCGGAACGGACCGGCAGGACCTGCCTTGCGGAACAGAAAGATATGCAGTCCAGCCAGGCCCATCAGCGCGGCCGGCAGAATCATCACATGGATCACGAAAAACCGGCTCAGCGTCATTTGCCCGGGCGTCGGTCCTCCCTTGAGGAACCGGGCCATGAAATCACCCAGGAGGGGGGTCTTATCCATGATCTCCACGCCGACGGTCGTCGCCCAGTAGGCGCGCTGATCCCAAGGCAAGAGATACCCGGTAAAGCCGAAGCCCATGACGAGACCGAACAACGCCAATCCTACGAGCCAGACCATTTCACGGGGCTTCTTGTACGCACCCCATAAGAACACCTGCGACATGTGCGCAAACACGGTCACGACCATGGCGGTGGACCCCCAGAAGTGGTAGCTCAAGAGAAACCAGCCATAATCCACATCATGAATAATGTATTGGGTGCTCGCATACGCGTGGTCTGCCGTGGGAACGTAGTAAAACATCAACAGGATACCGGTAACCGCTTGCATGATGAAGATGAACAGGAGGATCGACCCGAACACATAGGCCCACCGTGACCCGCCCGGAACCGGCTCGTTGAGCATTTTCGCCTGAAGCGTTTTGAGGCCGACACGCTCGTCGACGAAGTCGAATACTTTTTCGATCACGGAGGGCGGTGTATTTGTGGGTTGCAGCGTGTCCATCACACGATCCGTACTTGCGCCTTGGTCCCGGCCTTGAACTCCATGTCGATGACGGTAATCTCCCCGTTCGCGGTCACCTGAATAGGGAGCGTATCGAGCGGACGCGGCGCCGGACCGTCGAGAACCTTGCCGCTCGCGTCATAAATACTCAAGTGACAGGGACAGAGAAAGACCTGGCCGAGGACTTTGTGTGTTCTCCACTTATACCCGCATCCCAGGTGGGGACACTTGCCGGAATACGCGATGTACGGGACGTTCTTCTTGTTGGTCCACACGTGCTTGCCGGTCGCGTCGCGAAACTCCATGTCCTTCCCTTGATAGATCTTCTCGAGGACCGCCGGCGTCGCCTTCAGAATCCACACGTTTTTATCGATGTCCTGCTCAGGCAGGTAGGCTTCTTTCAGCTTGCGCTTGAATTTATATTGCACACCGACGTCTTCTTGCTTGATCTTGGCGACGTTCCCGATCTTGAGCCATCCGTTATCGAACGGCTGATACATGGGCTTCATCAAATAGCGCAGCACAGGCCAGGCAAAGGGAACCGCGATAAGAAAGCCGATAGCCTGGGTAAAGGCGGCAAAGAAGGTTCGCCGTTTCACGTTCCTCTCAAGTTCGGGGAGGGGGACCAGAACCTCTCCGGGAGTCACATGAATCTTACTTTCCAGCTTGGCGATTTCCACCTCGTGGGTCGTGACGTAATCGTCCCGCTTGAAGGCGGGCAGTGTGCCGAAATCGGAGGACGATGTGCGCAAGGTGACGACATCGTCGGTCATGCTCTGGACCTGGCCGATCGGCACTTGCCGTTCGATCAGGCCCATGCCGTCACCGCCCACCACGATGTGGCTGATCTCAAGGGAAATCGGATCCACGATGACCCGTTTGATTTCTCCGACCTCGCGATCCGCGCAGAGAACTTTTGACTTGAGCTTCGGCTGCATCATTATTTCTTCTTGACGGGCTTCGGCGTATTCACCGAGGCATTCTTAAACGTGACCAACCACGCAGAGAGGACATCAACGTCTTTGTCTTCCATCAGGTCTTTATATTTGTCGGGCATCTTACCCTTCTCGTATTCCTTTTCAAATCCTTCGGCCATCCAACTCTTGGGATCAAGGATCTTTTGCTTGATTTCCTCGACGGTCAGTAAGTTCCCAATGTTGTCAAGTTCAGGCCCGCGCTTCTTTCCGCCTTCGCCCTTCAACTTGTGGCAGTTGTAACATTCCTGCAGTTGCCACTGCTCCTCCCCGAGCTTCATCACATCCCCTGAGGCAACCACACCGCCCGTCGCGGGAGGCGCGCCATCTCCGCCGGCCTTCTGGTCATGGGCTGCTTGCCCCACACCCAGCGATTGGAGACGAGCCGTCAATTCCTTCGCCTTCTCGTCAAGCGCCTTGGCTCGCTCCATGAGCACATCAACTTTGCCCGCCTCGAAACGCTCCCGCTTCGGCTTCAAAATCTGATTGATCTTCCCTCGTTCGTCTTCCGGATCATACTGCGGCCAGAGCGATGCTCCGGCAATAAAGACCACGCATAAAATCACGTAGAATACGAGCAGCGCCCCGACGGCCTTGGCCCCGCTCAGAGCCTTGAGGGAGGGCGCATCCAGCAGAATGAAGACCACGGTACCCAGCATGGCATAGGCAAAAAACATAGCCTGGAAGACAAACGGAAATCCCAGTATGTTTGCCGCACCGAAAAGGATAGCCCCGACGATCACTCCGACGATTGATTTCTTGATGACATTTCCCATACGACCCCTCGTTCACCCTACATAGCGTGACTCGTCGCGTCTCCTA
Source organism: Nitrospiraceae bacterium (assembly GCA_040510255.1). Classification (GTDB taxonomy): domain Bacteria; phylum Nitrospirota; class Nitrospiria; order Nitrospirales; family Nitrospiraceae; genus DASSBQ01. The sequence goes on from JBEVJJ010000305.1 coordinate 15,483, forward strand.
TTTCGCTCCGGCTGGCACAGGGCTGGCTTCTGGGGCATGGCTCTTACTCTCCGATGCCCTGAGCGTGACGAGAATAGCAAAGCTCACAATGGCGTAAAACACCATGGTAATGGCCGTGATCCACCAAGCCGAATAGGCCAACGTCGGCGTAAATGACTCGGTCGTGAAATCCGGCAACAGATTGTACGTATGGTAGTACTTACGGAGCAGAGACCGGATCGACCCCATGAGTCCCATGGTCCAGATCATGCTGAACGCAAGAAAGACCAGCACGAACTGCGACACAAAATCGATCTTGCCCCAGACAATGGTTCCTTGCCGAATCGCTCGGTTATAAATAACGTAGTTCACGACCGTCACGAAAACCAGCGTGAAGGCGGCTGAATTCTTTGCCGGCATCAGCGCAAGCCAGTTCCATTCAGACGGCAATTCCAGATCAGCGACCAGCTTGGCGCCGGTCGGCACGAACCCATGTGGCGTCATCCAGATCGCGTTGCCGATCACAATCATCAAGAAACCGACTTTGATGACCGTGCGAGACGAGACCGTGAGCGGGATGAACCGGCCGAGGAGAACGGGCGCGAATAGCAACGGCAGGAGAAACAGAAGCGAGAGCGGATCAGGAACAGGATAGTCCGTCATGACTTTGGTCATCACCGCAGGAAGAGCCACCATGACAATCGGCGCAAGAATGGTCATTCTGACCCGCTCCACCCCATCAATGCGCTTCATGCTCAGCCAGATATAATAGTTGCTGGCGAGGAAGATGAGCCCGATCATGGCCCCTTGCATCTCGAAGAACATGGAGAGTTGATCGGCCATCATGTACGGACAGATCGAGGCGTCGTAATCACAGAGTTCATAGGCGTAGAGATACCCCATAAACGGGAGGAACAACAGCGCTCCGACACCGATGAGATTCCCCACGAACCCCATCCAGTCGTAGTAAGAACGCTCTTCCTCTTTCTTCGCACCCATATACATGTATGCGGCGATGAGGCCGGCGACAAACCCGCCGAATGTGACGTTCCCGACCAGGCGGTGAAGATTCATCGGAATCCAACTGTAATTGAAGATTTTGTCCCAAAGAGTCGCGGTCGCAAGGAACTCGGCCGGTGACACACCCTCCCCTTTAACCGGCGTGTTCATGAACGAGGTCGGTCCGTCGATGACGAACAGGGTGATCGTTCCGATAAGATTCAGCAGCACTCCAAGCGCGATATGCCTGGCCTTCTTGTCCCCTTTCCACGCATCCCATGTATAGAAATACATATAGAGGATGATGGTCTCCCCTATGAACAGGAGGGGGTAGACCACGGCAAAAATCAGGAAAAAATGATTGATCAACCAGCTGGTAAACTGCGGATATGTGGCCAAGAGCACGAAGATAAACAGGCCACCCGTCAACGCCGTCATGCTATATAGAATCACGGTGACCTTGGTGACCTCTTTCGCAAGACGGTCATAGCGCGGGTCCTGCTTGCGGTAGCCTAACCATTCCGAAATCACCACGAAAATGGGGGCTCCGAGAATGAACCCGGCAAACAGAATATGCAGCTGGGCGACGATCCAGACTGCGGTTCGATTTCCCGTGTAAGGAAATTCCACAGGAGGCGCGTTCAACCCCTGCGCATAGGCCACCCCTCCAAACACTGCCACAAGCGCGAATATGGCTAAGAGACTGCGCTGCCACATCTTCATGATTTCTCGTCGCCCCCCTCAGTCGGAAACCAGAGTACCTTTACTTGCCGGACTGCCCCTCGGTGAACGCCGCTACCACAGCGGGAGCCGCAGCTGGTGTGACCACCGTCGCTCGAACATCCGCAGCAGGCACCCAGTCCTTCTTCGTGGGATCCCATCCCTTGCCTGTCAATCCAAATGTGCGCTCGAACGCCATCACCTTCCAGCGATCTTCATCCGGCAACTTGGTCTTCCAGGCCTTCATCTTGGTATTAGGCACTCCCTCGGAAATGCGCCAGAACCAGACCGAGTCCGAGTACATCTTCATTCGTTCGCTGTTGCGGAAGTCCCGCGCACCGGCCTTGACCGGTTTGCCGTCCTTCCCATGGCAACTCGCACAGTTCACGTCCGGATTCTTGGCCCCGATATAGATTTCCCGTCCCTCATCAATGATCTTCTGATCCGTCCACCATCCGGCAGGCATATGTTTATCGGCGTATTCGGCGGGAGCCGGCGGTGGCGGAACGATCGGACCTTCCCCCCCCTCACCACAACCTGCGACGGTCAACCCGAATCCAAGGACACCGGCCATCAAAGCCAGATTCTTCTTCTCTAGACCCTTCATAAAAATTCTCCGCTCCTTTCTTCATGCCGGACAGAAACCATATCCGGCACCACACTTCTATACAATGGCAGAAAAAAACGCTTTTCCCGAGGCCCTCTGCTCCATTGCCTCAGCAAAAGCGTCAACTGTGGTACTTCAATGAGGTCACGTCCGGTCATCCCCCGCCTGACACTCCACCCCTCGATCCGGCGAGGTAGAATACCCCACGGACCATCTTCTATTTCTGCCGTTTCCCCTGTCCCTTTCTTGTCCGCTGTGCGTTGCGGTTCCGCTTTTTGAATATCTTGAGACCAATGAGACCCCCGATAACCGCTACGACACCGGCGAACCCGTACACGAGCCACAGAGGAGGACCTAAATCGCGTTCGCACCCGCTTCCGAAATCAACCCGCAAGTGCCGCTCGGTCTCCAGGTCCTTGGGATCAAATTGAACTTTGAACTCTTTTTGCTCAGGGCCGGCCTCGACCAGCAGCGGGTCGCCGAGATTATCATTGTGCAGATGAAGCGTAACTTTGTAGTAGCCATCGCCGTCAGTCTTAACCGTCTGTCCAACCGAAATCCTGGTATCCTTAACCAGCACCTCAACCTGAGGACTCCCCTTGCCATCCCTTGTACATACGAACCCTTCGACCGTGAACCGGTGATCGGCTTCATGTGTGGCAAACAGGTGTGAAGGAATAGACAGAGAACCGAACACGCCAAGTGTCGAGACCACCCACCAGGCGGCACTGCCACTGACACTCCTCCGCCCCCGCGACTCCCACGGCTTGTCTGATGCGAGAGCTCTCGTTCTCGAGTGACTCGATTCTGTCTCAAGCAACAAAAAGCTCCACTCACCGCGGAGTGCCCAAGTTTAAGGCCGACCCTTCTAACATAGGCACCCCAGTTTGTCAACAATTCGACCGTATCCGAGGCCGAAGATTTGCACGAAAAGCACGCTATATTACGTGCGCATTCTCACGGAATTTTCCGCGAAGCGTGCGCAGGGAAGCGAAGAGAAGGCGGGGGTCGGGAGAAGAATCAGGACATAGGCATCAACTGGCGGCAGATCATGGACACGAGGTGAAGAAGAGAAGGGCTACAGATGACCGCGCGCTTTCGCATCCGCGGTCACTCGATCGCGCTCGGCACGGCGGTCGGATTCTTTCTTGTTGACCCAAGTCTCCCAAGACTTTCCGATTGCCGTATCCTCGCCCGTAAAGGCGATTGAAACGATATCTGAATAGGGGATTGTCATCTGCCCACCAGGAGCTGGAAATAGTTCCAGAGAGGATGACGATCCTTTCGCGGAACGATTGAAGATAAAGCCGGTGATGTGCTCCCCGGATGCGAGTTGAATCGTCACATCGCCACGGTAGTCGAACGCGAGGTCCACCACCTCGGCAAGTTCCTCGGCGGTGGATGGTCGAAACACCCGCCCTTCAAGGGGTCCTACTTCAGGAGTGTGATATTTGGCGTCGGTCATCCTAAGATCGTCGTTCGTTGCTCGTGAGGTGTATCGTGTATCTCAAAACCGTCACTCGTGACTCGTATCTCGCATTTCGCGGTTAGTGAGGGCTTCTTTCTTCACGCTTCACGCGTTCGGCAGCAGCCTCGCCCTGACGGCATGCGCAAACCCGGTCCACGATCCGAATGTCTCCTCTACCGCCGATGCCTCGTACCCGCAATGTACCATACAGTCGGCGCACTTCTCATTTCGGCC
>JBEVJJ010000306.1:0-16029 GCA_040510255.1 Nitrospiraceae bacterium
GCGCTCGGCAAGACGAGTGGTCAAATACAGGCTCGACCCCTGTGCAGGTGAAGACGGCGCCGACGACGCCAAAGATCAGGGCAATTTTGGGTCAGCCCGTCCGCGGTTGCCGACTCCTGCGAGCCGATAGACGCGCGTCGCGGTCAACCCCAGCACCTGATCGCGCTCAAGCGGGGCGAACCGGTCGAACACACGATTCATGTTCTGCCAGACATGGGCGTATCCGCCGCCTAATATCGAGACAGGCCAGTCGCTGCCCCACATCAGCCGATCGGCTCCGAATAGGGTGCGCGCGTGGTTTACGTAGCGCCAAAGATTATTCGCTGTCCAGCCGGCTCCTGCGGCGGTGTCGAGACCGGATAGTTTGGCAAAAACATTCGGCGCCTCGGCTGCACGGGCGATCAGCGAGGCCCATGGCTCCCATTCACGCGCCGCGATCGGAGGCTTACCCAAGTGGTCGATGATCAACCTGAGATCCGGCACCGCCGCGGCAATCGTCGGCACGTGTTCAAGGTGACGGGGGAGAATAGCGACCAGATCGAAACACAATCCCTGCTCGGCCAGAAGCGCGAGGCTTTCAAGGACCGGTTTCCGCACGATCCAATCAGGGTCCGGCTCGACATTGATCAGATGACGAACGCCCACAAAGAGAGGTTCGCGCGCGAACGTGTCAAGCACGCTGGCCGCTTCGCCCGGCCGATCCAGTGGGACCCAGCCGACGACCCCGGCAATCCACTGGTGGTTCTGCGCATAGCGGAGCAGCGCCCCATTTTCATCTGGTCCGTCGGCCGCTTGGATCAAAACGGTCCGGTGAACGCCTGCGGTTTGGAGATGCGGCTCGAGATCGGTCGGGGAGAAGGATCGGCGCAGCGGCTCGAAGGCCGGATCTCGCGCATAGGGTGGCTTCTCCATCCACGAGGTTTGGTATGTGCCGTAGACCCAGAAATGCTGATGTGCGTCGATGATGACTGCCATATCCGGCCTTGTTGAAGCGCTGCCGGCCCGTTGGACCGAACAACCCGTTGACGAACTGAAGATCGAGGCGATCAATCGGGTGGCGCATCAACTCCTCTTCGGAGCTGCCCTTTCCTATCTGGAGCGGATCAACGTCACGATCGAGCGCTCCAAAAACATTGATGCATCTCCTTTCAAAAGAGGAAGAGAAAGGCCGGCATCATACCCCTGACGCCCGGATTTTGGAACTTGAATGCATGGCGCGACTGATCTACCGTACGTAGCGGTGACAGGGTGCAACGCGATGCCAAGTCCCGAGTCGTTGCAATACGCGAAGATGCTTCGCTCCGCGCCCAAGATGGTGGAGATGACCCTGCCGGATCAGCGGGCGGCCGGTGAGCAGGCCGAGGCGCTGACGACGGAGCCGCGCGACATTACCTATGAGCCGATCGCGGAAGGGAGGATGCGCGGGTTGTGGGCGGTGCCGAGGATTGGCGCGGCGCACTGCGCTGTTCTGTATCTCTTCGGCGGCGGCCATATCATCAGTTCCGTCAACTCGCGGCGGAAGTTCGCCGGTCACCTCGCCAACGCCGCCGGTTGCCGCGTGCTCATCGCCGATTATCGGCTGGCCCCTGAACATCCGTTCCCGGCCGACGTGGAAGATGCGACTGCCGCCTACCGGTGGTTGCTTGACCGGGGCCACGAGCCCACGCATCTGGCCATCGGAGGGGAGTCGTCAGCCGGCGGTCTTACCATGTCCTCGCTGTTGTCTTTCCGAAGACAGAGCATTCCGCTACCCGCTGGTTGCTTCCTGCTCTCACCGTGGATCGATCTGACCTGCGGCGGCGAGACCCATCAGACCAAGCGGGAAGCAGACCTGACCGTTACGACCGCAGGCCTGCGTCGCATGGCCACACGGTATCTCGCAGGCCATGCCGTTCACGATCCACTCGTGGCTCCGCTTCAAGCGGATCTTTCCGGCTTGCCGCCGCTGTTCATCCAGGCGGGAGGTGATGAGATCCTGCTTGATGATTCGGTGCAGCTCGCACGGCGTGCCGGGATGGCGGGAACGGCGGCGACACTCGAAATCTGGCCGGGCATGCAGCACTTCTTTCAGATCGCGGTAGGAGCGTTTCCCGAGGCCGGGGCGGCTGTCGGTCGCACCGGCGCATGGTTGCGTGAGCGCTTGGCTCTGCCCGCACACCGGGACTGAAAGTCGGCCCTCAAGTCTTCTTGCCGGAAGGAGTGTAAGCAGGATGATTGTATTTACCACGTGCGCACAATCATGTATAGTGGTTGTATACACAAGGAGGACGCGATGGCCAGTACAGAAACAAGAGGGGCGGGGAGGGGGGAGACGATCAACCTCCGCGCCAGTCAAAAGCAGAAGGTGTTGATAGATCGGGCGGCCGAAGCGCTGGGCCGGAGCCGGTCGGATTTCATGCTAGAAACGGCGTGCCGGGAAGCGGAAACAGTGCTCCTGGACCGGCGGTATTTCGCACTCTCTCAGGACGCGTTCAAGCGCTTTACGGCGATGCTCGATAAACCTCCGGCAAGCAATCCTAAACTGCGGCGGCTCCTTCAGACAATAGCGCCGTGGAAGGAATGAGCGATCCTCGTCAGATAAGCCCGCCCGAAAAGCTAGCCGCGGAGCACGACGTGTCCGGCTTCGATTCGGGAGAGCCGGTCCTGGATGACTGGATACGCCGCCGGGCGCTCCAGAATGAAGCGAGCGGGTCGTCTCGCACGTATGTCGTAACCGCAAACAGTAGGGTAGTGGGCTATTACACCCTTGCGGTTGGCGCGGTCACGCATGCGCAAGCACCAGGCAGGGTGAAGCGCAATATGCCGGACCCGGTGCCTGTCATGGTGCTGGGCCGGTTGGCGGTCGATAAAGAATTCCAGCAGCGGGGAATCGGCACGGGCCTACTCCGCGATGCCGTCCTGCGCACCGTCCAGGCTGCGGAGATCGCCGGCATCCGGGCCATTCTAGTCCACGCGATTTCAGAGACGGCAAAGCGCTTCTATGAGAGCCATGGGTTTATTGCAGCGCCTCTTGATCATCACACCGTGATCATCACAGTCGCGGAACGCCGACCAGTAACCATTTAAATAGTGGAGGGCAAGATGAAACGGAACGCCTCGGCAGAATGGCAGGGAGATCTGAAAACCGGCAAGGGCACGGTCTCAACGGAGAGCGGTGTCCTGACCAATCAGCAATATTCGTTCAGCACGCGGTTCGAGAGTGGCAAGGGGACGAATCCGGAGGAACTCATCGCGGCGGGGCATGCAGGGTGTTTTACTATGGCCCTGTCCGGCCAACTCGGGAGTGCAGGCCTCGTGCCGCAGCAATTGCGCACGACGGCCACCCTGACCTTTGAGAAGCTTGACGCGGGATGGACCGTGACGCAGATTCACCTCGACGTGAAAGGCAAAGTCCCCAAGGCCGATCAGACGGCTTGGGAAAAAGCGACCCAAGCGGCCAAGACCGGTTGCCCCATCTCACGGTTGCTCAACACGAAGATTACAATGGACGCGAAATTGGAAGCCTGATCGTCTCAATGAGCGATTCATTCGCTCGACCAGTGCCGTTGACGGCGTCGAGTGGATGCGGCCGGACCGTGGGCCAGGAGCTGAAAGAATCTTGTCACGTTGTACAGCTGAAGAAAGGGGTCTCGCATGGCGACACGCCGAGTGACGGGCGATGGCAACATACCTGACCGACCGACAAACGTGCTGGTCATTGATGTCGGTGGGACCAATGTGAAGCTGCTTCTGACTGGACAACGGGAACCACGAAGAATTGCGTCCGGCCTCAAGATGACGGGGAAGCGAATGGTTGATGCGGTGAAGAGTGCCACGCTGGATTGGAACTACGATGTGATTGCGATGGGATACCCGGGGCCTGTATCGAACGGTCGTCCCGTCGCCGAGCCCAAGAATCTGGGCAAAGGGTGGGTCGGGTTCAATTTTCCAAAGGCCTTTGGACGCCCGATGAAAATGATCAATGATGCTGCGATGCAGGCCCTCGGTAGTTACGAAGGAGGCCGCATGTTGTTCTTGGGGCTCGGTACCGGTCTGGGCTCGGCACTCATTACCGATGGCGTTCTGGTGCCAATGGAGCTGGCGCACCTCTTGTACAGGAAGGGGCGTACCTACGAGGACTACCTCGGCTTGCGCGGACTCAATCAGTACGGCAAGAAGAAATGGCGGCAGAACGTCGCAGATGCGGTGACGGCGCTCCGGAATGCGTTCCAAGCCGATTACGTGGTGCTCGGCGGCGGCAATGCAGCGAGAGTGAAGCGTCTGCCGGAACGGGTTCGTCTCGGCGATAACAGGCATGCCTTTCTCGGAGGTTTTCGTTTGTGGGAAGACGCGTGGAAGGACGAACGGTCTGCGTGTGTCGTGCGAAGGATTCATACCGGAGGCATTCACCGATCCTGAGCGCCTCCATATCTTACTCGGTTGTCCCGGTCTTTGAATCGTGACGCAGAGGAATGAAGAGTGCTATCGTACCCAGGGACAGCCACTCTCTGCGTTGGCGGTGAATCCAGCATTGAAGATCCTGTATGACCAGCAAGGCCGCACACACACACGTCTTTGGCATCATGCTGTCAATTGCAATTGGCGGCCTGTTCGGCTGCAAGCAAGAGTCCGTTTCTGCTCCACCCCGCCCTGTTCCTGAAGTCGACGTCGTAGAGGTTGCCTACCAAACCGTGCCGGATGATCCGGAGTTCATCGGAGAGGCCGAGGCGTCCCGCATTGTCGAGATCCGCTCGCAGGTGACCGGGACCATGAAGGAGCGGTTTTACTCCGAAGGCCGTGACGTTCATAAAGGAGACCCGCTCTATCAGATCGATCCGGTGCCGTTCAAAGCGGCCCATGTCAGCGCCAAGGCGAGGGTCTCCCAAGCCAGAGCCAGACTCGTGCAAGCCCATCAAAACCTCGACCGGGTGAAGCCGCTCCTGGCCGAGCAGGCCGTCAGCCAGAAGGATCTGGACGACGCGGTGGCCGAAGAACTCGCAGCCAAGGCGGCGCTGGAGGCGGCGGCGGGGGATGTCGTCAAAGCCAAGTTCGATCTCGACAATACACTGATCATGGCGCCCATCGACGGGCTGATCGAACGGACCCGCTACTACGAAGGGCGCCTGGTCACGGCCCAGACGGACTTGTTGACGGTCATTCATCAGATGGACCCCATGTACGTCATCGTCAGCGCCCCCGAGACCTTTCTCCTCAAACGCCGGCGCGACATCATTGCCAAGCGCATTCAGCATCCGGGGATCTACAAGCTGACGGGCCACATCACATTCGTCGACGGCACGACGTATCCGCATGAAGGCGTCCTTGATTTTGCCGATGTGGGTCTACGCGCGGAAACGGGATCGCGGCAGGCCCGGGTCGTCTTTCCCAATCCCGATCGGATGCTGATGCCGGGACAGTTCGTGACGGTGCGATTTCACGGTGTGTCCAAACCCAATGCCATCCTCGTCCCGCAACGCGCGGTGCAGCAGGGTCCGAAGGGAACGGTCGTCTATGTGGTCGGTGAAGGAAACAAGGTCGCCATCCGCGACGTCAAGGCGACCGTGTGGCGAGGTGATGATTGGCTCATTGAAGACGGCCTACGCGCGGGCGAGCAGATCATGGTCGACGGATTCCAGCGTGTGATACCGGGAGCCGAGGTGAAACCCGTGCTCGCTGCGGCACACAGCGCCGCCCCGGCAGGCGTGTCGCGCCCCTCACCGGAAGGAACGCCGCCCGCCTCTTCGGAAGGCAGGCCCGTCGCCCCCAGTCCTGAAGGGACTCGATGAGTTCTGCCTTCTTCATCGAGCGCCCGATCTTCGCGTCGGTGCTGTCGATCATTATCATCGTGGTGGGCCTGGTTGCCATGAAGGCCTTGCCCGTCGCGCAGTTTCCTCCCATCACGCCTCCCATGGTGCAGATCGACGCCGACTATCCCGGCGCCAGCGCGGAGGTGGTTGCGGAGTCGGTCGCGCGCCCCATCGAATTACAGCTCCCCGGCATCGACCATCTCCTGTACTTTGATTCGACGAGCACCAATGACGGTCACCTGACGATCCGGCTGACTTTTGAGATCGGCACCGACGTCGATATCGCACAGGTGCAGGCACAGAATCGGCAGAAGCTGGCCGAACCGCAACTCCCGCCGGAAGTGATCCGCCAAGGGATCACCGTCAAGAAGATGTCCCCGGACCTCCTCACGGTCATGGTGCTGCAATCAAGCGATCCGCAGCAGGACGCGTTTACCCTAGCCAACTTCGCCATCCTTCGCGTCATCGACAACATCAAGCGGCTGCCGGGTGTGGGCGATGCGTTGGTGTTCGGGCAGCAGAATTACAGCATGCGGCTGATTCTCAACCCGGTGCGCATGGCTCAACTGAACCTCATTCCGACGGATATCGTCTCGGTGGTGCGGGAGCAAAATCGCGATTTTCCGGCCGGAACGGTCGGGCGGGAACCCATGCCGAACGGCACGGAGCTGACCCTTCCGCTCATCACGGAGGGCCGGATGTCGGAGGTCGGCGAGTTCGAGCAGATGATTGTTCGCGCGATGCCGAACGGATCGATCGTCCGCCTCAAGGACGTCGCGAGGATCGAACTCGGGGCCCAGTCGTATGTCTTGGAAGGCCGCTACAAACGGAAGCCGACCGCGCTGCTCCTCACGTTTCTGATGCCGGGCGCCAATGCGCTCGAGACGGTGAAAGGGATTCGCCGTGAGATGGATCGCCTGGGCAAGACCTTCCCGCCCGGCGTGACCTACGATATTCCCTACGACACGACGCGGTTTGTCGAAGTGTCGATCAAGGAGGTCGTCGCCACCTTGCGGGATGCCATGATCTTGGTCCTTCTCGTCGTCTATCTCTTTCTCCAGGATTGGCGGGCCACGTTGATTCCCGCCGCGGCGGTACCGGTATCCCTGATCGGCACGTTCGCCGGCATGTCGGCGCTCGGATTCTCGATCAACACCTTGACCCTCTTCGGATTGGTGTTGGCCATCGGAATCGTCGTCGATGATGCCATCGTCGTAGTCGAGAACGTGGAACGTCACATGGCGAACGGGCTCTCGCCGAAAGAAGCGGCCAAGAAAGCGTTGACCGAGGTGACCGGACCGGTGATCGCCATTGTGTTGGTTCTCTGCGCCGTGTTCGTGCCGGTCGGATTTCTGGGTGGCATTACCGGCCAATTGTACAAGCAGTTTGCGATCACCATCGCGGTGTCGGTGACGATCTCCGGGTTCGTGGCGCTGACTTTGAGCCCCGCCCTCTGCGCTTTGGTGCTGAAGCCCGGTCATGAAACCCGCCGAGGGTTGTTCGGTCTGTTCAACCGGGCCTTTGATTGGGTCCAACATCATTACGCCAACAGCGTGGGGCTCACGTTGAAACACACGGCGGTCTCGCTCGCGATCTTTGCGGTCGTGATCACCGTCGCGGTGAGTCTGTTCAGGACCGTGCCGATGGCCTTCTTGCCGGAAGAGGATCAGGGCTACTTCATCACGGTTGTGCAGCTCCCGGACGGCGCCTCGAAGAAACGCACAGATGCCGTCCTCGACAGGATCGAGGAATATTACCTCTCAATCCCGGCCGTGTATGGAACCCAGACCCTCTCCGGCCAGAACTTTGTCTTCAACACCCGTGGAACCAATACGGCGACCATGTTCGCGCCTCTCCAGCATTGGGATGAGCGGAAAGGCAAAGAGAATCATGTCAAGACCATCATCGGCGGGGCGTTTCGGGAGTTTGGCAAGATACCCGAGGCTCTTGTCCTGGCGTTCAATGCCCCCTCCATCAGAGGGTTGGGCGCCACCGGCGGCTTCTCGGTTCAGGTGCAGGATCCCAGTGGCGGCGATTTCAAGAAGTTTGCGGCGGCGGCCCAAGAGTTCGTCGCCAAGGCCAGGCAGGATCCGGCGATCGGCGCAGCGAGCTCAAGCTTGCGCGTCAGCGCTCCCCGCGTGCATGCCAAGATCAACCGGGAGCGGGCCAAGGCGCTGGGCGTGCCGATTTCGGAAGTCTTCGACACGCTCCAGGCGTTCTTCGGCAATCTCTACGTCAACGACTTCGTCAAGTTCGGCCGGGTCTATCGCGTGCAGACGGAGGCGGAGCCGCAGTACCGATCCAGTCCCTCCGATATCAGCAAGATCTACGTGCGAGCGCTGAACGTATCGAATGGGCAAGGACCGACGATGATCCCGCTCGACACGGTGGTGAGCACCACCTACAGCAGCGGGCCCGATCCGGTGACCCACTTCAACGGATTCAATACCGCCCTTGTGCTGGGCGCTGCGGCGCCCGGGCACAGTTCCGGCCAGGCGCTCGATGCCTTGGAGCGGGCCGCGCAAGAGGTGTTGGGCCCGCAAGGGTTTGAGATCGACTGGAGCGGCATCTCCTATCAGGAACGCCAGGTGGGCGCACAATCGGTCCTGGCGTTTGGATTCGGATTGCTCATGGTCTTTCTCGTGCTGGCCGCGCAATACGAGAGTTGGACCGTCCCGTTCGCGGTGATTCTCGCCGTGCCCTTCGGGGTGTTCGGGGCCTTGCTGGCAGTGTGGTTCTGGGGCATGGCCAACGACATCTATTTTCAGATCGGGTTAGTCACGCTCATCGGCTTGGCGGCCAAGAATGCGATCCTCATCGTGGAGTTCGCCAATCAGCGATATGAGCACGGCCTGTCGCTGGTTGATGCGGCCATGGAAGCGGCGAGACTGCGCTTCCGGCCCATCATCATGACCTCGATGGCCTTTATTCTCGGCGTGGTGCCCCTGGTGATCGCCTCGGGCGCCGGCGCCGCCAGCCGGCATTCGATCGGCACCGGCGTACTGGGAGGCATGCTGGCGGCCACATTCCTGGCCGTGTTCTTTGTGCCGTTATTTTTTGTGCTCGTGCGCACACTCAATCCACGACCCGCTCATCAACCCGCGGCAAGCGTGAAGCGTGAAGGTCCACGACGCGAAGAATAATGAGGCGCACGGCGCGATGAAGAAAGAGCGCCATGTTCGTGCGCGCCAGCGAGTCGGTGAGCTGGCAGGGGTTCGTGGGGAACCCACTTCCAGAGGTAATCTAACCTTCCTATTTTGCCAGGAGTGTCTTGACCGGCACGGTGGGATCTTGCAGCTGCGATTCGTGGCCCTTCAGATCCTTCTTCGAGCGGATGAGCTGTTGCATCGGTTGAAAGTCCTTGGCGCCGGCGTTGACCGAGAAATAGGCGCGGAGCCGCTTATTCTTGAGATAGAGCTGCGTGAACTTCATGGTCTCGAGCGTTCCGCGGAGTAGAATTTCATCGTGCTCGCTTTCATCTCCCGCAAATTCCAGATGCAGATCGAAAATATCGGACCACACATAGGTGATGAGGTCATACGCGTCCCGCCCGCCCGTCATATTCTTCCCCGCGAGTTGGCCGGAATACTCCGCATGGCCCCAGTGCTCAACCCGGCGGCGCTTCCCAAATACCGGATCCATATAATTGATGACGTCACCGGCCGCATAAATATTGGGATGGGACGTTTGCATGAATTCGTCCACGACCACCCCGTTGTTCACCGTGAGGCCGGCATCCTTGGCCAGTTCCACATTCGGCACAATGCCGACACCGATGCACACGAAGTTGCAAGGGAGGGTGACCCCGGAACGCACCGACACCGCCAGTTTGTCGTGGTGCCGCTCGATGCGATGCACCATCTCGCTCGTCCGGAAGGTGACGCCTTTCCCCGTGCAGTGCCGTTGAATCGTCTCCGCCAAGCGTGAATCGGCAAAGCGGGACCAGATGTGGGGTTGGGTGTCGATGACGGTCACATGCACACCGAGATGCGTGAGTGAGGCGGCCATTTCCAGCCCGATGAATCCGGCGCCGATGATCACTGCGCGGGCATCGCTCGACGCATGTTTCACGATCGCCGTCGCATCATCCAGCGTCCGCACATAGTGCACCCCCGGCAGGTCGGCCCCAGGAATGGGGAGATGAACGGGACGACTTCCGGTGGCGATCAGCGCTTTGGCAAAATGGAAGCTGCGGCCATTGGACAGCCGGGCCGTTTTCTCGTGCAGATGAAGATGTTGGACGGACGTGCCGAGCAACAGGTCGATCCGCTGGTCGCGATAGGCATGATCCGCTTCGTAGAAGACCTGTTCTCGGGGCTTCTCGCCCCGGAGAAATTCCTTGGTGAGTGGAGGGCGGTCGTAGGGGAGCTGATCTTCCTCGCTCACCAGTGTAATGGTCGCCTGCGCATCGAATTGTCGAAGCTGTTTGGCGGCTTGAAAGGATGCGAGCCCACCGCCGATCAAGAGGTACGCAGTGCTTTCCATCACATCACCTCGCCATTGACATCATGCCTCAAGGATACGCCAAGATTGGAATGAAATGCATGGTGAAATGATGCCATGCGATCGAAAGCGATGGTCGCCTTCCAGGCATGAAATCCTGTATGGTAGTGCTCCACTGAGCCTCTTCCCGTCCGGTGCAGGCGATGGACGATCTCCATCTACTCGAGCTGATCATTCTGTTGATGGTGGTTGTCCTGGCATTGACCGCCATCGCCGAAAAACTGCTCATCCCCTATCCCATTTTGCTCGTCATCGGAGGCCTCGCGCTGACGGTGATGCCGGGATTGCCGGTCGTGCATCTCGACCCCGAGCTCGTGTTCCTCGTCTTCCTTCCCCCGATTCTGTGGGCGGCCGCCTACTTCACATCGTTTCGTGAATTCCGTGCTAATCTCCGGCCTATCGGTCTGCTTGCGGTCGGCCTCGTCCTCGTGACCACGGCAGCCGTCGCCGCGGTGGCCCGGGCTCTCCTTCCGGACATGGGGTGGCCTGCAGCGATCGCTCTGGGGGCTATCGTCTCGCCCCCGGATGCGGTATCGGCGGTTGCCGTCGCGAAGCGCCTACACATTCCACGAAGGCTCGTCACGATCCTGGAGGGTGAGAGTCTGGTGAACGACGCCACGGCGCTGGTGCTGTACCGTGCCGCCGTGGTTGCAGTTCTGAGCGGACGGTTCCTGCTCGGCGAGACTCTCCTGGAATTTGCCTATGCCGCGACTGTGGGCATTGCGGTCGGGCTCGCGGTCGCCGGCCTAGCGAAGCAGGTCCTTAAAGTCACGAAGGACAGCTTTACCGAAATCGCCATTACCCTCTTGGCGCCGTACATCGCGTGGGTGTTTGCGGAGCAGATACACGCGTCCGGTGTCCTGGCCTGCGTCGCGGGTGGACTATACGTGCGGCGATATTTCAGCACGATTGTCGCGCCGATGACCCGCATCCAGGCGAGAGCGGTTTGGGAACTCCTCATCTTTCTGCTCAATGGTGTGATCTTCATCCTCATCGGACTGCAACTCAGCGCGCTTCAGAATGCGGTCGCGCCGGATCGTTTAACCGCTCTTATCGTCGTCGCGACGGCCGTGAGCGCCACCGTGATCCTGATGCGCGTGTTGTGGGTGCCGCTCGTCGCCGTCGTCTCGAGAGTCGTCAGTCCGAGTCTGCGGAAGCGCGATCCTTTGCCGCCTTGGTCGCATCTCTTCATTATTGGGTGGACCGGCATGCGAGGGATTGTCACCCTGGCCGCTGCCCTGGCGATTCCCCTGACCACGGCCACGGGGGCCCCCTTCCCGTTTCGAGAGGAAATCATTCTGATCAGCTTCGGAGTCATTCTGGCCACGCTCGTGCTGCAAGGTCTCTCGCTCACCCCATTGATTCGCGCCCTGCATGTCGAAGCCGATCAGTCCCAAGAGGGAGAGGAACGCCATGCGAGGGTCCGCGCGGCGGAGGCAGCGCTCGCGCACCTCGACAGATTGGCCGGAAGGGACTGGCTCGTCGCCGAACATCTTGACCAAATGCGAAGCCATTATGGCCGCCGCATGGAGCGGTATGCCAAGGACGGGCAGGCCGAGACCCTGTGTACTCCGGAAGAGGCCGCGGCATTCCGGCGCCTGCGTCATGAAACCCTGACGGCAGAGCGTCTGGCCGTGATTCGTCTCCGGAACGAAGGGACGATCAGCGACGAACTGCTGCATCGTCTTGAACATGAGCTGGATGTCGAAGCCTTGCGGCATGGACTGGGCGAACAGCGGGTCTCCATGATGGATCAGCACACATAGCCTCATTCTTCATGAGCGACTCTGCACCCGTGACAAGAGTGGAAGGCTCGTAGTAGGCTGAGAACGGAAGGCTTCTCCGTAGGAAAGAGGAGGACATCCGGCCCATGGCGGACATAAAGAAAAGGCTCCCGGCCAATGTCGCGGGGAACTTTTTTGTCGACTCGACCTGTATCGATTGCGACGCCTGCCGGCAATTGGCGCCGGCCAGTTTCGAAGAAGTCGGAGACTATTCGGCGGTGCTACGCCAACCGGACACGGATGCACAGATCTATCAGGCGTACCAGGCATTGCTGGCCTGCCCGGTCGGTTCGATCGGCGCCGAACGGAGCGACAGGGACCAACTCAAGGCTGCGCGCGACAGCTTTCCCATCCACATGGAAGACGGCGTCTATTATTGCGGCTTCAATTCAGAGAAATCGTTTGGCGCGAATGGCTTCTTCGTGCGGCACCCCGACGGCAACTGGCTGGTGGATTCTCCCCGGTACATCAAGCAACTCGTGGAATTTTTTGAACGGAACGGAGGCCTTCGTTACATCTTTCTGTCGCACGAAGACGATGTCGCGGACGCCGGCAAGTACGCCCAACATTTCAGCGCGAAGCGGATCATCCATCGGGAGGATGCCGACGCCGTGCCGGATGCTGAGTGGATCATTGAGGGAACGGAGGCGGTCAGTCTTGCCCCGGAGTTCCTCGCTATTCCCGTTCCCGGCCATACGCCCGGTAGCGCCGCCCTCCTGTATAGGGATCGGTTTCTCTTCACCGGCGACCATCTCTGGTGGGAACCGGAAACCAAGACTCTGGAATCGCCGCGGCAATTGGTCTGGGATCGTCAAGCGTTACTCGGGTCGATCGCGAGACTCTCTGCCTATCGCTTCGAATGGGTGCTGGCCGGTCATGGGGATCGAATCAAGCTGCCCGCTGACCAGATGAACCTGGCACTACGCTCGCTCATGGAACGCCGGGGCAGCGCATTGTCGCGTCCGCTCTCCGTCGTCTGATGGCTGACGCTCTTCAGTTCCTCGCAGATCATGGCGCGACGCTGTTGTTTTGGACGATCCTCCTCGAACAGGCGGGTCTGCCCCTTCCCGGCTTTGCTCTCTTGATCGCGGCCGGCGCGCTCGTTGCGGGGGACAAGATGAGCTTGGCCACCGTGCTGCTCGTTCCCTTGGCGGCCTCTCTTCCTCCCGACATGGCCTGGTATTATTTGGGCCGGTTCAAAGGCGGCAAGGTACTGGGTTTTCTCTGCCGTCTTTCCTTGGAGCCGGATTCTTGTGTCAGAAGCACCGAGAACCTCTTCCATCAGTACGGGCCGCGCTCGCTGCTGGCGGCGAAGTTTATTCCCGGGTTCGGTACGGTGGCGCCGCCGCTGGCCGGAATCGTCGGGATGAGCGCGATGACGTTCTTCTGGTACGATGCGGCCGGTGCGCTGATATGGGCCGGCGTGGGTGCGGGGATCGGCGCGCTATTCAGCGATCAACTGGAGCAGCTTGCGCGACTTTTTGATCAGGCCGGCGGCCTCTTGTTGGCCTGCATCGGCATCGGATTGGCCGCCTTCGCGGGATACAAGTATCACATCCGGCAGCGGTTCCTGCGCGATCTTCGCATGGCCAAGATCACCGTCGATGAACTCAAGCAGCGTCTCGATGCCGGGGAGGCCATTACGGTGGTCGATGTCCGTCATCCCGTTGCGTTCGAACTCGATCCGGACACGATCCCCGGCGCGATAAATTTTCTGATGGAGGAGATCGAACACCGGCACCACGAAATTCCACGGGACCGCGACATCGTCCTCTTTTGCACCTGTCCCAACGAGGTGTCGAGCGCCCGCACGGCCTTTCTCTTGAAGAAAAAGGGCATTACTCGCGTCCGCCCGCTCGAAGGCGGCCTTGATGCCTGGCGCGAGCGAAAGTACCCGACGGAGCGGAGGGAGAAAATGCCGACCCTCGCCAGCCCGTAAGCAGACCTGCCGTTATAAGAATTACTTTTCCCTAACCGCATCATCCTCCATTCTACGGGTTGCCGATTTATCGGCAGGTGCCGAGATTCCGGCACGCCGTCTCTCGGCACATGGTTCATCGCGTACAGCCGGCCTGCAACCGTGCGCGTCTTTGTGCTTGAAGCTCAATCGGTTTGCACGATCGAATACTCGTGGAGTGTAGGGGAACGGCCCTTGCTCTGTCCTTCTCCATGGAAACGACACGCGTGATAGCCGAGAACCATGACCACACATCATGGGTCGGCGGAGCGGAGGGAAAGGTGATGGCTGTGAAAGCCAAGATCGAAGCACATACGGCTGAGCCAGGATTGACCGGCCCATCGAAGCTGGGTGAACGTACGAGCACCAACACGTTGTTACAGCGGCAGTGGGTTGGATACAGCACCACACATCAGAACAAAAGCAATCTGTTGTTGCATCTTCTCGCGGTTCCGCTGTTCATGGCGGGGACCCTCGTGGTGCTCTATGGGTTGGTGACACTATCACCCGTCTCGCTCGTCATTGCGATAATTGGATTGATGGGTGCTCTCTTTCTGCAAGGATGCGGTCACTCACGTGAACCGGTACAACCAGAACCATTTTCGAGCCGCTGGGACTTCATGTCTCGCATCGTCGCCGAACAGTGGATGACCTTTCCGCGGTTTGTCGTCACAGGAGGGTGGTTGAAAAACATATCTCAACCAAGCCCCGAGAATGGAGATCTTGGACAAGAAGATACCCGAGGTCACACTCACTCAATAAATCAATGAGCGGATCGAAGCCAACAGGATGGAGTAGATAATCATGAACGTGTTCTATGTCCTCGCCACATCGTTCGGTCGCCGGGTTCGCCTATGTTGACACAGGAGAAAGATGGTCCCAACGTCACGGATGTTCTCATCGTCGGCGCTGGCCCAACCGGCCTGACCCTCGCCACCGCGTTGGTAGCCCGTGGCATCAGGACGATCGTGGTCGACAGCCAAGCAGCGGGAGCGAACACATCTCGAGCGGCAGTGGTGCATGCCCGTACCCTGGAAGTGTTGGAATTGTTGGGCATCGCAAAGCGGCTCGTCGGGCTCGGTGTCCGTGCATCGCGGTTCACGATTCGCGACCGCGACCGAGTTCTGGTGCCGGTGCGGTTCGACGACCTTCCAACCAGATATCCGTATACCCTGATGGTGTCACAATCAGTCACTGAGGCGGTGTTGCTCGAGCGTTTGACCGAACTCGGCGGACAAGTGCTGCGCCCAAGGACGGTGACGGATGTGGCCCAGGATGAACGAGGCGTGACCGTGACGCTGGACCACGGAGCACGGCTGCAGGCGCGGTATCTCGTAGGCGCCGATGGCATGCACAGCACGGTCCGCGAGCGAACCGGTATCGAATTCCCCGGCGGCAGCTACGGTGAGTCGTTCAGCCTGGCCGATGTGCGGCTCACCGGCTCTCCACCGAGTGACGAAGTGATCCTGTATTTTTCGCCGGCCGGTTTGGTCGTCGTCGCGCCGCTGCCGGATGGAGTTCATCGAATCGTCGCCACGGTGGACTCGGCGCCGGAACATCCCGACATCGGCTTCGTGCAGGCATTGCTCGATGCGCGCGGTCCCGAGCGGGAGAGGGTCATCGTGAAACAAGTCGTGTGGGGGTCGCGGTTCCATGTCCATCACCGTGTGGTCGACACCTATCGTGCCGGCCGCGTTCTCCTTGCGGGCGACGCGGCGCATGTGCATAGCCCGGCGGGCGGGCAAGGCATGAACACGGGCATACAGGACGCAATGGTGTTGGCCGATGCGCTCGCGACCGCCCTCACTACCGGCATCGAAGAGCCATTGAACTCGTACGAGGCGATCCGTCGCCCCATAGCCAGGCAAGTAGTGGCCTTCACCGACCGGCTGACCCGACTGGCTACGGTCGGCCGTGGACTCCGGCCCCTGCGCAACGCCTTGCTCAAATTGTTGGCCCATGTCCCGGCTTTTCGTCGTCAACTCGCGTGGCGCTTGTC
>JBEVJJ010000307.1:0-8619 GCA_040510255.1 Nitrospiraceae bacterium
AGTTGAGATGATATCGTTCCAGAAAATCCAGATAACGCGCATAGTCGAAGACCGGAACATTCTTCCTCGGCACCATATCCTGCAGATTGGTCCAGGTATGGGCTCCGACGAGATACGCGATGTTGTCCGCACCATCGGAAAAGTAACGGGGATTGACGGAACCGACCTGAAGCGGTCTTGCGGCCGGACCAGGTAACGTCTGCACCCAGCTGCAGGCAGAGACGCTCAACGAGATCACAATGGCCGTGATGCCTTTACCTATAGCCGCAAGACGCATACATGTACACCCAAAGCTGTTTATGCAGGAGAGTTGGCATTGTTACAGATCATCTGTCGGGCATATCCCAGAAGAGAAGAGCTGATGGCAAATGGAGCCTATGGCTTATCGCAGAAGGCGAAGACTTCGGCCATGAACTCTCCGCTCTCTAGTTCCACTAGCTATAAGCCATCTGCCATATGCGCCTATGTCCGCCGTTAGAAGCGCACGCCCAAATAGAACCCCGGCATGAGGTTCGTGTGGAGATCGAACTCGCGCCCGTTTGCATGCAGCGTCTCGCCCAACGAGGTGAAGTTCAAGAGCAAATCAGCCGTCACAGCGATCCTCGGCGTCATCGCATAGTCGAACCCGACACCGACGGGAATCAAAAACGACCCATACGTATTTGCGGTCTGGCTATCGGTATCTTTGATACCGGCGTTGATAAAACCGAATCCGCCTTGGAGCACCAATTTGAGCCGGTTGCCCGTATTGGACAGATTCCACCAACCTTTTACCTGGACCGATAAGCCGAACATGAAATCATTCCCAGTCCCGGCATACTGGGCCAACGGTCCCACTGAAAAACGTGGCGTCATGAAATAGTCGGCATGTCCATTCATGGCAAACTCGGCGATTCCATCCGGTGTACCGCCCAGGAAGCCCAGACCTCCTCCCCCCGACCATTGTCCCCCGGCAAGATTGGCCACCTCCGCCGTACCAACAATCGGCACGATCATGTTCGGCAGTGACACCAGAGTGCATAGCAAAACGAGGATACCAAGGTGGGATCTGCGTGTCATGGTCAGCAAAGCGAATTCGACATGCTGGGAGGACCCGATAGCACATCAATTGCCACCCATGGTTCGAATGTCGCGGAGTGCCATTTCTCCCTTTCGCTTCCGCTGGCAGCGTGAGTGCGGCATGCATTCGGACACTATCTGCTTCGGGGAGCCGGGCCCGCTCACAAGGAGATTCGATGCACACCGACTCGCATCCGTGCGCAAACGAGAACGAATTCATTCACCTCGGTACACTTCGCCGACGCACACACGTGGCGCCCATTTTTCATTGCGCCGTACGCCTCGTCACAGTGAAGCTGTGGAGCCAAGCCACTTCGGTGCGGACATCCGTTCCGATCGGACAATATACCGGAGCCGAGGTGTTATTGCTTTCGACTCGAACCGTCAACCTTCCTCCTTCGACCTCCAGCACTCCGAGGTGCTCGTAGCGATCGATCACGCAGGTCTCAATCTTGGTACTCCGATCAGCGGCAATGGTCTTGGCCACCACAGGCTCCTGAAGTGTGAGGAGATCGTTGGGACGAAAAGAAGGCCGTTCCCGCATCTCCATGGCGATCACGATAGCTGCTCCCACTACGATCAGGCAGAGAGCCATGAGAACGAGAACCCCACGACGGGGATAGCGGGTCCTTACCCAGCGGATGAAGCTCAATACCCCCATCACCAGCCACAGGCCGACGAGGCCGACCATCAGGAAGATCAGCGCTGTGCGAACATTCATGGGGTTTCACGGATAGCTACGAGTTCGAGCCTGTAGGATGTGATGGGTATCATCACATGGACATCGCCGGCCTGCATCATTCAGGGTACCGACCATAGGCTGGAATCGTGTAACCGGCTTGAATTGTCGGGTGGCACCGTTACATCTTGGGTTTGACGCAGTTCACTCCGCCGCGCTCGGAGCACAAACGGTAACGGGTCATATCTGTCCAGATCTCCAAGGTCTTATAGACATCGTCCCACGAGTCGAATGAGTCTGCGTCAAGGCGCTTGTTGCCCACTCGTCGATCGGCCGCCGCTCCGAGAATCTCGCCGGTCTGGCCGTCGGAAATCTTCACCTCGATGCTCGCATCGCCCACGAACAGCGGTTTCCCTGTCCCCAGGTTCTTGAGCAAGGAAGCAAGGGCCAGCGCGTTCATTGGTGCAGGGATCGTGGAAACTGCACGCAATACCACATAAGCCGGATCCGCTCTCGTGATCGCCGCCTGAATGCGCAACGTGCCGGGTCCGGGCTCCGCCACCATCTCGTAATCCTTCGACAGGCTGAGATAGACCAGGCTATAGAGGAGATCCGCAACATGCTGAGCTTCCATCTGCCGTTTCGCCTCGGTGGTTGGAGGTCCCCAGATCTCCGCATGGTCCAACAACACGCGGGTATACGTTCCGCGGGGAACCGCAGCGACCTTTGCACTCCTATAGACCATCAGGGCTTCACCATCCCCACCCTTCCGCATCATGGGATACAGGTCACCGAGGAAGCCGGAGGCCTCGACGGACCACGCTTGTTTTGTAGGAGCACACCCGACGAGAAACACGACTAGACTCAGAACAATGATGGTTGCGGACCGATGCAGAGAAAAACCTCCAGACCCTCTCTTTGTCTTCAACTCTGACCTTCCTCCCCGACGCGTGGACGAATGTCGCTTACCGACGCAACCACATAGACACCGTCCGTCGTCGTCATTGGGGTGAGGATCATCGTGCCGGGAAATTCCGTGCCGTCCTTCCGCAAGCCGATAAAGTCACGGCGACGAGTCTCCATGAGGCCGAGGTCGGTGAGAAACGCGGAGGGGGGCCCCGGGGGATGTCTGCTGCGGAACCGGTCGGGAACGAGCCGATCCAACGACTGCCCGAGGAGCTCGAACCGGTCATAGCCGAATTGCGCGGCCAGTTGCGTGTTGGCCAGCAGAATCATCCCCTCTGCATTCACCATCACCATTCCGTTCAGCGCGGATTCCACCATGATGCGCAGGCGATGCTCGCTTTCGCGGAGAGCCTCTTCCGTTCGCTTCCGCTCCGTGATGTCTTGAGCGAACACCAGGACACCCATGTTCCCTTCCGCATCGCGGTACGGGACCTTGTCGGTCTGCACCCATCGTTTCTCATGCGACCCCGCATATAGCTCGACGATCCCCAGCTTCGGCTGTCCTGACACAATCACCTCCATGTCGTCCCGATGATACTTTTCGGCTTCCTCCGGATAGAGATCGTACGTGGACCGGCCTTCAATTTCGGCGACGGATTTGTCGATGGATTCGGCCGCGCGTCGGTTCGCGCGCAGGATCCGATTGTGGGAGTCCTTGTACCAGACCATCGCAGGGATCAGATCCAACAAGACTTGTTGCTCGATCTGCTGCTGGCGCAATTGCGCCTCCGCCGCGTTCCGGTCCGTGATGTCGCGCATAATGCCGCAATGAAAGCGCTCGCCGTGCGAAATCCAACTGCTGAGCGACATTTCGATGGGAAACTCCCGCCCGGTTTTATGCAAGCCGTGCATCGTCACGATGGTCCCCTTGAGACGGAACTCACCCGTGGTACGGACCCGTTCCAACGCCTGCCGGTGAGGAGCGCGATACCTTTCAGGCATGATTATCGTGAGCAACTGTCCGATGACTTCATCGGCGCCATACCCGAAGAGGCGCTCGGCAGCCGCGTTCCACGTCAGAATACATCCTTCTTCATCTGCGAGAACGATCGCGTCGGGAGCGGTTTGAACCACTTCGCGAAAACGTTGCTCGCTCGCAGTCAGGGCACTTTTGGCCGAAGCAGCCGCGATGGAAAGGTTTTTGACCCCCACTGCCCGTCGGACCAACGCCTTCAGCTCTTCCGCATCATAAGGCTTTGTCAAATACCCGAAGGCCCCTTCCGTGAGTGATCCGTATTTTTTGGCCACATCCACAAACGCGGTCAGCATGATGACCGGCAAGGAGGGATCGATCTCTTTCAGCAACGTCAACACGGAAAGACCGTCCATGTCAGGCAGCATGACGTCCAACAACGCGGCAGCAAAGGACCCGGCCTTCGCCTTGGCAATCGCCTCGGCCCCTGTGCCGGCCACTTTCACGCGGTACCCCTCATGTCCAAGGAGATCGTTCAGGGCGAGGGCAATGTCGGGATCGTCATCGACGATAAGAATGGCAGGGGGAGGAACAATGGCTTCAAGTGGAGCCGTAGACATCAGTCAAGTAAGTACTCAATAGTGTGTCGCGTGCGGCCAGTCGATGTGCGCATTTTCCTCCGTTTTGGGCACGGAGTCTAGTCCCGCACTATTCAATGATTTATGAAGGTGTTCCACAGCAGCTGCGAAGACGCGGATCAGGGACCGAAGACTTGTATCGACGAGGTGTCGCAAAGCACGGCGCCTCAAGGGACGTTTCATGCTCTACGCTCTATGTTCACTTCTTCCGGTACACGTTCAATCCAACCTTTTCCTCGCGGTCTGGAATGGTGACATTCCCTTCCGTCGAAGCAATGATGATCGTCTTTCCCGAGGCCGACGGCCCAAATTCCTTCGACAAATCTACCTTGATCGTGAGGATCGTCCCTTGGACGGTCATTTCGACATTTTTCATAATGGGACCCCCCACCCCGTGACGCAAAAAAACTGTGTCATTCTATTGAGACAATCCGCATTCAGCACAATGAGCCCGACAAGAACTACATGATCTTCGGCTCTCTGCCGGGTTAGCTCAAAAACAAACGATCAAACGACTCTTTCTTCCCCTCTAGCTGCGGCACCTGGTCGTACTCGCCCTTGAGCCTGGCGAGCGTCTGCTTGTGCAGCTCGCGGTAGCTGAGCTTGCCGTTCGCTTCCCTGATGCTCTCGACCAGGTAGTAGGTGAGCGCGCCGTTGTATGAGCCATCGATGAAGGCGTCAGCGGAGGTTTGAGTATCGCGGCAACCGGTGATCAACAATTCGCAAATGTCGGCATGCACCACATCGCTCTTCCGCCGCTTCGCGCGGGACGATGCCCTCAGCTCGCCCTTGACCGACCCGCGAAGTTTCCGTCCGGATTCCGCCGCGACGAGATCCCAGGGGCTCGGCAGATATCGCTCCTTGATCGGAACATCAGGCGGCTGGATCGCCCTGGTATTGGTCCCCGAGTGGCAGCAGTCCATGATCACCGTCAAACTGACACCAGCCTTCAGCTTGTCGAAGGTTTTGCGGAGCCAGTCGTCACGGAGCGGATTTTTCCAATCCAGATCGGTCGGACAGAGGATTTCGTCGCGCTTGTCTGCTTCATCCCCGTCATCATCCGGAACATTGGATCCATGGCCGGAGTAGTGGAGCAAGAGCACGTCGCCCTTTTTTGTGCCCGCGACGAGCTTCTGGATCGCCGCCTCCATCGCCTTCTTTGTGGCCTTGAGATCGGTCAAGACCGTGATGTCCTTGCCGGCAAACCCATGATACTGCGTGAGCACCTTCTGCAGATTATTCACATCGTTGACGCAGCCGCGCAGGTCTGAGCCAGGAACCTGATATCTGTTAATTCCGATCAGCACCGCTCGCTTGGCCATGATTTTCTCCCTTCAGTCGGTGATTAAGGTCAGGGTTCGCGTAGGTGATGTGGGTGGATCGGTTCCTGACCCGTACTCACGCAACCATAGCGCGGAAGCGCCTGATCTTGAGCCAATGGCAATGAGGGGTGATCTGATGATCTTTCGCTCGATCACCAGATCATGGATTCCCCTTCCCCAATTCGGCATACAACCTTCTGTTTGTACAGGTGCCTCACTAGCCGCCACCTATGACCTGGAGGGTGCTAATCTTTCAGCACGAACGTGACTTTCAGCGCGACCCGGTATTCCGTAATTTTCCCATCTACGATCATGACCTTTTCATCCTCAATCCAGGCACTCTTCACGTTTTGGAGAGTTTTATTTGCGCGAGCCACGCCAACTTGTACGGCGTCCTCAAAGCTCTTGGGCGATGCTGCGATGATTTCCGTCACGCGTGCAACAGACATGGAGACCTCCCTGGTTAAAAGAATTTTGTGATGGATCAGCAGCTAGGCTAGGCTGTCCGAAACGTGGAGTCAAGCGCACTCAGCGGGTTCTCTGCGTCCTCATAATTGTCGGCGTGCCAAGTTCCTTGCACGCCGATCTTCAAATACATCCTCACCATACAACAGCATGAGTGTGCTCGGTCTTGCCTGCGGGTACGTCCCTGATCGGCTTCCTCTTCCTCGCAAGCAGCACCCGTTATCGAATCTTGACTGAGTGCGCCTTACGTAGGGGAAACTGCGAAATCCCTATTGCGGTGCACGCGTCACAGAACAATGTGGGTGGGGTTTAAGGTGGGAGGAGCACACGCACCCACCGAGGAGATGTAGGTACGGCGGAGATCTCGGGAGGACTTTAGGCTTCCCAGTACAAGCTGGGCATGCACACCATCCTCAGCGCTCGATCCCCTTGTTGTCCAATATTCCCTCGGGGCGTTCCACTCCTCCCACGAGGGTCACCATATGCCCTCGAGGTGTTCTAGTCAAGGAAGCGGGCGAACAGCTTCCTGTCTACAAGTCAATGATCTACTTTTTCAAGAACCTATCACACCGCTGCCGGCTGATAGGGACATGGGTTGTCTCAGCCATCGACACACGGTCTTCGTCCAGATAATTTTCGCACGAGTGCCGTCATTTCCTCCAGCTTGCGCGCACCCTCTGCGAGTTCGCCTTCCATCCGTTCGATCAGCCCCAAACACATCTTCAAGGATTCAAACAACTGTTCCTGATTCATGCTGTACAGCTTTTTCTCGATCTCCTGCCGGTTCATCGCGGCATACCTCCATTCTGTTTCAGACGACACGAGGTTCGTGCCAGCTCTGGGAGCGGATCCGCCACGGTTTGACTATCGAAAAACAAGCGCCCCCTTTTCTTGTCAGGATTCGACATCCGCACGATTCGTGGTCGATGACAAGCCTTGATTTAACCGGTGAAGTGCAGGTAAAGAATGGAATCGACCGGACGGGTGCAGGCCACAGCGACCATCCAACCGTCCTTCCATCTCTGGCCGATAACGAAAGCAATCAAACGTGACGATTCCCTGGACAGCCGCTTTATATCTCTTAAAAAAACTGATGCCGATCGTAATCGACCGAGCGCCCGAACTACTGAAAAGCATAGAACGACGCCGTACCAATCCTGCTCAAGCAACAAACGACCTCGCTCCACCTTCTCTGGCAATATTGCAGGAACGGCTGCGCGTGCAAGTGCAGACCCTTGCGACCCAGATGGAGGTCATCGAAAAACTCGAAGCCACAGTCCGCGCGACGAAGCGGTCTCTGAAAATAGCTTGGGCCATCCTTGTTGCGACCATCATACTGTGTGTGTCGATCTTCGTCCTACTGCTCTTGCGATCCTAAAATCATCTGATAGTTGCCAACGTCACGACCATTTCGACACCGGAGCGGGAACCCCTATTCCTTTTGCCATGATTGCATGTGTGAAGCGTCGGCGATTTTGCCGACACGACACAAACTCAGCCCAAGTAGAGTCCATATGGCCAAGGGGAAGAATCGGAAGAAGAATCCCAAGGAGAAACCTGCCAGGACCAATGATCGAGAAACGCGCCGCAAAGCGCCGCCAACAAAGGTCGTTGATCCTGGTAACGGATGCCCCTATTCCTTCTCGGCAAAGGGCGGTGGCGGTCGTTCACTGATTGCGTCATGAATGGCCGGCAAAAGCTGCGAGTAGATCTGTCCCTTGGGGATGAGCCCGCGGGCTCCAGCCTGACGCATCGCAGCCGCAATATCGGGGGTGGGGATCGCCGAAAGCCCGATGATTGCCGTTCGCGGCAGCAGCGCCTTAATGAGGCGGGTCGCCGTCACGCCATCCACACGTGAAATGTGCACATCCATCAGCACGATATCGGGACGCAGGGTCTCCGCCAATTGAGTGGCCGTCAGACCGTCCTCCGCTTCCCCGACCACCTCAATTCCCGGGTTCTCCTCAAGCAGACTCCGCGCGCCTTCCCGGAATGCTGAGAAATCATCCACGATCAGAACGCGAGTGAGACGTTCTACTGCCTGAGGCAATTCTGGAGTCATGGATCCCCCTCCTTTCTGTTCGTCATGCGACGAGGCTTCGCTATTAGGTTCATAAAATACAGGCTTATGCAACATCTTACCGGGCAGTAGGCATCCTGCTGCTTCTCATGACGGATCACAAACGTTGTGCCGGCCACGAGAAGCAACTTTCCTTCAATGCTGACAGGTAATTCAGGCTCAGTAAGGATAGGATTGTGAGCGGGCATCTACTAGTGGGCTGCGCGACTCTTTCTCTTCAGATCTTCATCCTCCAGCAAACACTGGCCGGAAGCCGGCGTCAGTCAGGATACGGGCGACTACCTCTCGCTGGTCACCCTGAATCTCGACGTGTCCCTCTTTCACCGTGCCCCCGGCTCCACAGGCCTTTTGTATCTCTTTGGCCAGTTGTTCTTTCTCCGCGAGACTGATGCCGGTGAAACCTGTGACGACCGTCACGGTCTTGCCACCGCGGTGCGCAGTCTGGCGAATAATGTTCACTCGCCCACGATTCCTCGCCGGTTCCTTGGATACTTCGT
>JBEVJJ010000308.1:0-11541 GCA_040510255.1 Nitrospiraceae bacterium
AAGCTGTGAACAAGCTCTAAGTGGTTGATGTCATGAGTCTTGAAACGGTTTGGCGGGAAGCCCTCTCCTATATTGAGATGAAGGTCCCGAAGCAGGTGTACGACACCTGGTTCAGCCCCATTTCCCTCGATCATATTGACGAGACGACAGCTCACCTCGGGGTGCCAAACAAGTTTTTTGGAGACTGGTTGAGCCAACATTATCGGGAGCTTCTCGCAGAGGCAGTATCTTCTGCACGCGGAGGAGGCAGTCTGGACGTTGCATTTTCAGTTCACCAGAAGTCACAAGCGGGACAACAGGACGGCACGACTCTGAGCAACCAGGTAAAGAATGCGGGACCGTCACGGGCGAAGCGAGGCGTCCAACTGAATCCGAAATATACGTTCAATAGTTTTGTCGTGGGCGCCGGGAACCAATTTGCCCATGCAGCGAGCATGGCGGTGGCGGAGCAACCAGCCAAGGCGTACAACCCGCTGTTTATCTACGGAGGCGTGGGCTTAGGAAAGACCCACCTCTTGAATGCCATCGGGAACCATGTGGCGGAACAAAGCGACCTGCGCATTGCCTATCTCACGACCGAACAGTTTACGAACGAAGTCATCAACTCGATCCGCTACGACAAGATGATTGATTTACGAAAGCGCTATCGCAGCATCGATATGCTCATGATCGATGACATCCAATTTCTTGCAGGCAAGGAACGGACACAGGAGGAGTTTTTTCATACCTTCAACACCCTCTATGAAGCGCGAAAACAAATTGTGTTGTCCAGTGATCGCTTTCCCAAGGATATGCCGGACATCGAAGAGCGGCTCCGGTCCCGCTTCGAATGGGGGTTGATCGCGGATCTGCAGGCGCCTGATGTCGAAACGCGGATTGCGATTCTGAGGAAGAAATCGGAGGACGAGCACATTTCCCTGCCGGAGGATGTCATCCATTTTCTTGCCAACACGATGAAGAACAACATCCGGGAACTCGAGGGATCACTGGTTAGGCTGGGAGCATACTCGTCGCTCACGGGGCAAACGATTGCGCTCGAGATGGCCAAGAATGTCCTTCGCGATCTCATCGGCGAGAAGAAAAAGATCGTGTCGATCGAGGATATTCAGGAAGTGGTCGGAGCGAAGTTCCACGTCAAGATCGGCGATCTGAAGTCGCGACGCCGCAGCAAGACGCTTGTTCATCCGAGACAGATCGCCATGTATCTCTGTCGAGAGTTGACGGAGGCGTCCTTCCCTGAAATCGGGCGGCATTTCGGCGGCAAGGACCACAC
This sequence comes from Nitrospiraceae bacterium, assembly GCA_040510255.1. Lineage (GTDB taxonomy): Bacteria > Nitrospirota > Nitrospiria > Nitrospirales > Nitrospiraceae > DASSBQ01. The sequence continues at coordinate 1,274 of JBEVJJ010000308.1, forward strand.
GACCATCATCCATGCTTGCCGGCAGATCGCCAAAGCGAAAGATGCGGACACGAACCTTCAGTCCACGCTCGAGGGTCTGAAGGAACAAATCCTGAGGGCCTGACGCGTTGGAACACTCCGTACACCATGATGCGAGCCGTGTCCTGAAGCCGGCCGTGTCTCCGGAGTGCGTAGAACCATGCGGGAATATTTGTTCACCACACAGTTCCGGTGATCGAGGGGGAGAACGATCATGAAGGTACGAATAGGACGAGACGAACTCCTGACAGGCCTGCAGCGGGTACAAGGAGTCGTCGAAAAGCGCAATACGATGCCTATCCTCTCCAACATTCTTTTGGAGGCGAAGCAAGAGGGCGCCGAGATCGTTGCGACCGACCTCGAAATCGGGATGCGCGGCCTCTATAAAGCCACGGTGTTTGAACCGGGTGGCGTTACCCTCTCGGCACGCAAGCTCTACGAGATCATCAAAGAATTGCCCAGCAGCGACATTGAGCTCACGTCCGGCGATAACCATTGGACGACGATCCAGGCAGGAAAGAGCCAGTTCAAGATCGTCGGATTACCGAGCACCGATTATCCGGCCTTGCCGTCCATCGAACGCGAAGGACTCACGCCACTGACGGGGGCCGGGGTCCTCGAATTGATCCGCAAAACATTATTTGCGGCCGGCGACAATGACGCCCGGTACATTCTGAATGGTCTCCTGGTCACACTCAACACGACGGAAAAGAAAACGCTGCTTCGTTTGGTCGGAACCGATGGACACCGGCTGGCGGTGGCGGAACGGGAGGTCGGGAAACCGGGCGCCAAAGAGGCGCCGACGGAAATCAAGGCCATTATCCCCAAGAAGGCTGCCCAGGAGATGCGCCGTCTTCTGGAAGAGGGAGGAGACGCCGAGCCGCTCATTGGCTTCACGAAGAATTTGATGATTTTCCGCAAGAGCGGTCTTCTCCTCACCTCCCGGTTGATGGAGGGCAATTATCCGAACTATCAACAGGTCGTTCCCAAGGAAAGCAACAGACGGATTCTGGTGAAAAGAAGCGAGTTGGAGAGTGCCCTCAGACGCGTGTCGGTCCTGTCCCGGGACAAGGCGAATGCCGTCAAGGTGACCTTTGGACCGGGTCTCCTCACGCTGTTCTCGAGCAATCCCGACTTCGGAGAGGCCTTGGAGGAGCTACCGGCACGCTATGAAGGGGAACCTCTCAATACCGGCTTTAACGCACGTTATTTGCTGGACGTGCTCGCGGTCATGGAGGGGGATTCCGTCTCCCTGCAGATGGACACGGCGCTCAGTCCTTGCCTTCTCCAGGAGGCGGAAACGCCCGGGTTCAAGTGTGTGGTCATGCCGATCAAAATCTAGCCCATGCTCAACATGCCTTTCAGGCTGGTTCTCGGCTCCATGAAACCCTCAACGTACGCTACGGAGTGTGGTGTTGTCTGCAGGGGGTGCGCTGGTATGAACGGCGACCATGGTCAGCGGTCGCTTCGCAAACACGTTAGAAGAACAGGAGCTTGATGTCAAAGGACGATTCTCCGGAGAAGCCGAAATCGGACAGCTACAGCGCCGACCAGATCAAAGTGCTGGAAGGACTCGACGCCGTACGCAAACGACCAGCCATGTATATCGGAAGCACGGGGCCGGATGGGTTACACCATCTCGTCTACGAAGTCGTCGACAATAGCGTGGACGAACATATGGCCGGGTTCGGCGAGATGATCGACGTGACGATTCACATAGACGGCAGCGTCACCGTCATCGACAACGGGCGAGGCATCCCGACCGGCATGCACTCGATCCAGAAAAAATCAGCAGCCGAAGTGGCGCTCACGATGCTCCATGCCGGCGGAAAATTCGAGCAAGGCGCCTACACGGTGTCCGGAGGCCTGCACGGCGTCGGTATTTCGGTGGTCAACGCCCTTTCCGAATCGCTGGAACTCGAAATCTGGCAGGACGGCCAAGTCTTCGAACAGCAGTACGAGCGGGGAAAAGCTTTGGCTCCGCTCAAGGTGACGGGGAAGACCAAGCGGCGTGGGACGAAAGTCACCTTCAAGCCCGATGGACAGATTTTTGAATCGCTCGACTTTAGTTTTGACGTGTTGGCGCAGCGGCTTCGGGAATTGGCCTTCCTCAATAAGGGTCTTGAGATTTCCCTCAAGGACGCGGCGAAGGAAAAGGAGCAGTCCTTCAAGTACAAGGGCGGGATCGTGTCGTTCGTGGAGCATCTCAACGAGGCCAAAACCCCTTTGCACAAACCAATCTACATCCAGGTCGAGAAGCCGGAACTCATCCTGGAAGTGGCGTTGCAATATAACGACGGCTATGCCGAAAACCTGTTCTCCTTTGCCAACAACATCAATACGAAAGAAGGCGGCACCCACCTGGTGGGATTCAAAGCGGCGTTGACGCGAACGATCAACACCTACGCCGGGGCCAACGACCTCTTGAAGAAAGAGGTGGAATCCCTGGCTGGTGACGACGTCCGCGAAGGCCTGACCGGCGTGGTGAGTGTCAAGGTACGGAACCCGCAGTTCGAAGGCCAGACCAAGGCGAAACTGGGAAACAGCGAAGTCAAGGGAATCGTCGAAGCTGCGGTGAATGATGCGCTCGGCACCTACTTCGAGGAGAATCCACCCGTCGCTCGAAAGATCATCGGCAAGGCCATTGACGCCTCGCGCGCGCGAGAGGCGGCCCGGAAAGCCAAGGAGCTCATTCGCCGGAAGAGTGCCCTTGACGGTGGATCACTCCCGGGCAAGCTGGCCGATTGCTCGGAAAAAGATCCGGCAAGCAGTGAAATTTTCATCGTCGAGGGCGATTCGGCCGGTGGGTCGGCGAAACAGGGTCGCAACCGGAGATTTCAGGCGATCCTACCGCTGAAAGGAAAAATTCTCAACGTCGAGAAAGCCCGGTTCGACAAGATGCTGACGAGCGATGAGATCCGGACCCTGATCATGGCCCTCGGGACCGGCATCGGCCGCCGGAAAGAAGACAGTGAGAAAGTGGACAAGGAGGCCTTCGACATTTCGAAAGCCCGCTATCACAAGATCGTGCTGATGACCGACGCCGATGTGGACGGCAGTCACATCCGCACGCTGTTGTTGACGTTCTTTTTTAGGCAGATGCCGGAGTTGATCGAGCGCGGATACATCTATATCGCTCAGCCGCCGCTCTTCAAAGTCAAGAAGGGCAAGGCCGAACGGTATCTCAAGGATGAACCGGCGCTCAATGAATACCTTGCCGATCTCGCCGTGGAGGACGTCGAGGTCTATATGGACAGTGGACAGGACTATGTGACCGGCCGCCGGCTCCTTCCAGTATTGAAGAAGCTGATTGCTTTCGAGAGTTTACTGAGGAAAGTCCACAAGAAGCTTCACGAGTCCAATATTCTGCGCGCGTTCGTCGACCAGCCCACCTTGGATCGTGACGTGCTCAAAAACCGAACGGCTTTGAACGACATCGTCGCGAACATCAAAAGGACATTGGCGCTGGTTTATCCCAAAGCCGCCCTCAGCGTTGAGATCGTGGAGGACGAAGAACATCAGTCGAACAAGATCGTCTGCCGCGTTCCCACGAACGGAATGGTGCATCAGCTCGAAGTCAATCACGAAGTGGTGGGATCCGCCGATTTCCGCGAGCTCCAAAAGCTGGCCCCGTCTGCGATCGGGTTGGGAAAGCCACCGTACAAGCTCAAGGCAAAGGGTGTGGAGCTTCAGAGAATCGGCACAGCGGAGCTGGTGCAGGCCATTGTGGAGCAAGGCAAGCACGGGCTCAATATTCAACGGTACAAAGGTCTCGGAGAAATGAATCCGGTGCAACTGTGGGAAACGACCATGGACCCGGAAAAGCGAACCTTGTTGAGGGTCACGCTTGAGGATGTGCCGGGCGTCGACGAAATTTTTACCATTCTGATGGGCGATGAAGTCGAACCGCGGCGCAATTTTATTCAACAGCACGCGCTCGAAGTCAGAAACCTGGATGTGTAACGTCGTTCGTGAAGGTCCACGACGCGAAGAATAATGAGCGTTACGTTTGTGGACGCCGCCGAGATGTGAGGCGGCAGTCTCTTGGGGGTTCTGCGTGGAGTCGGCTTTGTTTCAATGAGATAAGACCGACGAGGAACGATTCACGAGGAGAAGATGCCGCCAGATGAACGGTTAGGCCAGATCGCTATCGAAGACGAGATGCGCTCGTCCTACCTTGACTATGCCATGAGCGTCATCGTCGGTCGCGCCCTCCCGGATGTTCGCGACGGGTTCAAGCCGGTTCACAGGCGGATTCTCTTCGCGATGAATGAGATGGGACTCGCGTCGAATCGCGCGTACCGGAAGTCCGCCAAGATCGTGGGCGAAATCATGGGGAACTACCATCCCCACGGTGATGCGGCGATCTACGATACCCTTGTCCGCATGGCGCAGGATTTCAACATGCGCTACATGCTCGTGGACGGCCAGGGCAACTATGGTTCGATGGATGGCGATCCGCCGGCGGCCATGCGGTATACCGAAGCCCGCATGACGAAACTCGCCGAAGAGATGCTGGCAGATATCGATAAGGAGACGGTCGATTTCGGTCCAAACTATGACGAATCGCGCGAAGAGCCGCTCGTTCTGCCCGCCAGAGTCCCCAATCTTCTCATCAATGGCGCGGGAGGCATTGCGGTCGGTTATGCGACGAATATTCCGACCCATAATCTTGGCGAAGTCATCGACGGCCTGATGTTGTTGCTGGAGAATCCGGAGGTCACGATTCCCCAGCTCATGAAAAAGATTCCCGGCCCCGATTTTCCCACGGCCGGATTCATATACGGGAACGAGGGCATCAAGAAGGCCTATGAAACAGGGCGCGGGCTCCTCACGCTGCGGGCCAAGGCGGCGATCGAGACGGATGAGCGTACCGAGCGCGACCGCATCATCGTCACGGAAATTCCTTATCAGGTCAACAAGGCGAGTCTGATCGAGAAGATCGCCGATCTGGTGCAGGATGGACGGGTCGAGGGCATCTCGGATATCCGCGACGAGTCCGATCGCGAGGGTGTGCGTGTCGTCATCGAACTGAAACGGAACGAAATTCCGCTGGTCATTCTGAACAATCTCTACAAGCACACGCAGCTTCAGACGACATTCGGCGTCATCATGCTGGCGCTCGTCAACAACCGGCCCGAGGTTTTGAACCTCAAGCAGATCTTGGTCGCGTTTGTCGAGCACCGGCGCGAAGTTGTCGTCCGGCGCACCGCCTTCGAATTGCGCAAGGCAGAAGAGCGTGCCCATATCCTCGAAGGCCTCAAGATCGCGCTGGACAATCTGGATGCCGTCATTGCCCTCATCCGCCGGTCTGCATCGCCGGACGAGGCGCGCGCAGGCTTGATGACCCAATTCCAGCTCACGGAAATTCAGGCAACTGCCATTCTGGAGATGAGACTTCAGCGTCTCACGCAACTCGAACGGAACAAATTGATCGAAGAATACCGCGAAGTTCTCAAGCAAATTGAATATCTGAAATCAGTCTTGGCGAGCGAGGCCCTTGTCCGCACGATCATCAAGGACGAGCTGCTCCAAATCCGGACCGCCTTTATCGACGAGCGAAGGACACAGATCGTCAAAGAGGAGGCTGAGCTGACGGTCGAGGATTTGATTGCGGACGAGGAAGTCGTCGTGACGATTTCCCATACGGGTTATATCAAACGAAATCCGGTCACGCTGTACCGGGCACAGCGGCGTGGCGGCAAGGGCAAGATTGCCATGGGTGTGAAGGAAGAAGATTTTGTCGAAACCCTGTTTACGGCCTCGACGCATGATTATCTCCTGTTCTTTACCGATGCCGGCAAAGTGTTCTGGTTGAAGGTCCATGAGATTCCGGAAGCCGGTCGCGCCGCGAAGGGCAAGGCCCTGGTCAACCTATTGGCCTTGTCCCCGGACGAGAAGGTCACGGCGTCGCTTCCGGTGAAGGAATTCCGCGACGACCGGTACATCGTCATGGCCACCAAGCAAGGCGTGATCAAGAAAACAGAACTGTCCGCATACGGGAATCCACGGCAGGGCGGTATCATCGCCCTCTCTCTCGATGAGGGCGACAAGTTGATCGGTGTGGAACTGACGGACGGGCAGCGGGAGATTCTACTGGGGACTCGTCGAGGTATCACGATCCGGTTCAAGGAGGACGATGTTCGACCCATGGGAAGGACGGCACATGGGGTCAGGGGAATTACCCTCGAGGAAGGGGACCAGGTCATCGGCATGGAAACCATCACGCCGGATTCCACGACCGCCATTCTCACCGTGACGGAAGGCGGATATGGAAAACGGACGCCCGTGAACGAGTACCGAATTCAAGGCCGCGGCGGCAAAGGGATCATCAGCGTGAAGACCACCGAACGGAACGGACTCGCCGTGGGCTTCCTTCAGGTGCGCGACGACGATGAAATCATGCTGATGGCAGCCATGGGCAAAGTCCTCCGATGCAAGGTGGATGACATCCGAGAAATTGGCCGCAATACCCAGGGGGTGCGCTTGCTTGATTTGGAAGGTGACGAGGATCGTGTCGTCGCCGTCGCTCGTCTGGTCGAACGGGAAGGCGTCCTCGAAGAGACCGAAGGCGGATGACATCTCCCAGAGCGCTCTTCTTTTGTACTCCGCAGACCTTGCTCAACCCTGCTCCATGCAACCCAATCCGCGATCCACGATCCCGCTAAGCCGCGGCAACGAGAAACGTCCGCTGGATACCGTCGTCAAGCTGGCGTTGGGCGTTCTCTTCGGGTCCTTCGCCCTCATCTGGGGGGGCATGTTTCTGAGCCGCCCGGACCGGTCGATTCCTCCCTACAGCGTCGGATCCCAAGAAGGCACCGCCGTTGCGGTGCATGTTCCGGTCTGGACCAGCGATACGGAAATTGAAACGTTGATCGAGCGCTTCCGGAAGGTCGGGCGCGAGACGCGTCAATTCGGAGCGATGAAGATCCAGCCGACGACGCCGGGACATCCGGATGGTCGTTATCAACGCCTCATGATCTATATTTTCACGAACGAGGATTGGACGGAACCGGATACTCTCCGCCGCTACGTACAGGGGAAGGACCAGCCGTTACGGGAAGAATTCGAGAAAGCGATACGAGGATTCTATCGGTTGGACGGGCAGGAAGAAGAAGGTCGCATCGGCCCGCTTCTGCCGGGCAAAACCAGTCCGGCGACCGCCGCCTATTCACGCGAGCTCTTCAAAGGGCCGATTGCGGGATCCCCTGTCCCGTCTTTGGGCGCGTCAACGCCTGAGCCATAACCGCCGCGAAATGTTTGCGCAAATCCGGGTCCCGGACTGCTTGCGCGTGGTAGGCTGCGGCGGCTTGTACGGCAGGGGGCGGCTCGATTCGTTGTGCTGGCTCGGATGCGCACTGGTCCACTGGAGACGAATCCGAGCCGAAATCACCGATCCGCAGAACAAGATCGGATACGAGCGACTCACCCGCGGTGGCATTGATTTTTGCCAACAGATCCGGTTTGAGGTATGTCAACTGCTGCAGCCACACTGAATGCTGGACGTACACATAGAGTTTCTTGAACCTGATCTGGTCAGGTCTGGTGTGGGCCGCAATCTGCTGGCCGACGATCTCGCTCCATTGTCGGTGGAGACGAGTTTCCAACAACTTGCTTTCAAGACCCAGGCGGTGAGCCAATCCGGCTAAGACGGAAGCGACTGAATCGAGCGGGCCCTCCCTTCGCATGGCGGGATCTTAGGGTTTCTGATCGGAGGGGTCAAGAAAGAAGAGAGCGGATGACGAACGATGCGCGGTTCGGTCGCGCCATCATGCGCTGATTGATTTTGCGTCTTGAGCATTTGCCATCCTTTGCGGTGCGACTCTAAGGCTGCGAGGAAGTCCTCGCAATGCCGTCGCACCTCGAATGGTCTCCATCCTGGGCTACATTCCCACGCGATGGCGTCGAGCCTCACCGCACATGCGTTCCATCCGCTAACACTCAGGGCGGAAGAGTAGCTGAGGGAGAGCCGGGTAGCGACCAATGTGCATGCGCGTAGGCAGCATGATGCGTTGGCGTTGGATGACTGCCAAAGTTTTTACCATTCGCCTCGCACGCCTGGACGGTTGGCCTCCAGCCAACAAGCCGGCGCGCTCGGCCGCGTGGTGCCTAATGATCGTCCGTACCCGCCATGCTGCCGGCCTCTATGCGCATCCGTTCTACCCGCTATCGAGAGAAGAGAGTCGCCATGCTATAGTGCCTTCCCATGGCGAAGGAGAAAGATGATCAGTACAAGGTGGTGGCGACGAACCGGAAGGCCTATCACGACTATTTCATCGAAGAGAAGCTGGAAGCCGGACTGGTACTGAGGGGCACGGAAGTCAAATCTCTGCGTGAGGGGCGAGTGAACCTGCAAGACAGTTATGCCTCCGTTCATGACGAAGAGGTCTATCTCCAGCACTGTCACATCAGTCCCTATTCACATGGCAACATCATGAACCATGAGCCGCTTCGCGCCAGAAAACTCCTCCTGCATCGGAAGGAGATCACCAAACTCATCGGGAAAACACAGCAGAAGGGGCTGACGCTGGTCCCGCTCCGGATCTATTTCAACAAGGGCGGGCAGGCAAAAATCGAAATTGCGCTCGCGAAAGGAAAGAAGCAGTACGACCGCCGCGAAACAATCAAAGCCCGCGAAGCCGGCCGCGAAGTGGAGCGGGCGATCAAGGGCAGGAAGGATCGATAGGGGACTGACGGATGCGTCGACGGACGGGTGGTCGAACCAGGCTCCCCAACATGCGCTGAGTCGCCACACCAGATAGACGAAGTGCCGGTGCGAGCGTTTCTCGATCGCTGGACCGGAGGGGGTCCCTGGCTCCTCAGGCTGTTCGTGCCGGAATGGAAAAGACTGGTTCCATCCTGAGAAAACTGCTTTCGCTCGTGAAAAGGTAGATGCATGATGCGATGAGAATAGAAAGTGTTCTGTGCCGGGATGCTGATTTTGTACTGCCCTGCAGCCATTCCTTTCCAGGCTGAAAAGAAGTTCGAGAAGAGAAGGAGTCATCCCGTATGACACGGCCATTCACAAAATTTATGAATAGATTCGTCTGCTTATGGCAAGGCGGTTTTTTTAACCTTGACTTGGTCCTAATTAGAACTATCATAGTGTAACGGATGGACGTGCCAGATGGAACGAATGAACACGGCAAAGCACTTGGTGCGAGCCGAATTGCGGACTGCATACTTCACCCACGATCGACGGTCGCCCTCGGCGAATGGGTTGTGTCACGTACAGCGAGGAATACCTGAGACGCGCGCAACAGACGTAGGGGTGATGGAAGGTGAAGGGAAATAGGCGACCTGGCTGGTCCATGATCCCACGACTCAAGATGACCAAGGGTGGAATGCGGTTCGAAAGGTGGTTAGAGTAACCGGACCCTTCGCTCACAGATATTCGTATGGCGAGGGTGGCAGTTTCTGTTTCATGTCCGTATGACAGCGTTGCTGTATGGCAGCGGGAAGGTGAGGTGACCGATGGCCCATGGTGTTACAGATGTCATCCAACGAGGAAAAACAGTACAAGGAATCTATCGACCTGGGTCCGCCCACATGGTGGGAGACGGGTTTCCGGTGAGAAATCTGTTTCCGAGCAACGATCTCGATCGTGAGGTCGATCCGTTTCTGATGCTGGACTACGCAGGTCCGGAGTATTTTGCGCCGACCGACCACCCGCGGGGCGTCGGCGAGCACCCACACCGGGGCTTTGAAACGGTCACGATCGTCTACGACGGCGTATTGGCTCACCGTGATTCCACGGGGAACGGGGGGATCATTGGTCCGGGGGATGTGCAATGGATGACCGCCGCCGCCGGTATCGTCCACGAAGAGTTGCATGAGAAGGAGTTTGCGAAGGCAGGCGGAACGCTCCATGCGATCCAGTTGTGGGTGAACTTGCCGAAAGCCTCCAAGATGACGGCGCCCGGATATCAAACGTTGCTGAAGAAGGACATCCCTGTGTTCACACTGGCAGACAGCGCAGGGGAAGTTCGAGTGATCGCCGGGGAATATGGCGGAATGAAGGGGCCGGCCAAGACGTTTACACGCGTGCAGCTCTACGATGTCCGGTTGAATGCCGGTCATCGCTTGAACGTGGATGTTCAGGAGGGCGATACGACCACGGTGTTTGTGCTCAGTGGTGAGGTCGGGCTGAACTCGACGCAGACGGCCAAGGAAGCCGAATTGGCTGTCTATGATCGTGCCGGCACCTCAATCACGCTCGAAGCCATGCAGACGAGCACGATCCTCATCTT
>JBEVJJ010000309.1:0-7452 GCA_040510255.1 Nitrospiraceae bacterium
CCGAATCACGTCGGCGCGCCTTGGCTGGAAATGATCCGCCGGGACGCCAATGGGGAAGAAACTGAAGAGCAGGCCATGCCCGGTGAAAATGGCATCTGGAGCTTATGTCCGGAAAATGCCGGACGTAAGACCTTCAATGTCCATTTCATCAAACTTCCGATCAAGATTGCCAAGGCGCAGGGGAAGGAGCCGCCGGTCATCGATCCAACCGGCTTGATTTACGTCTTGCACGAAGAGGAGGCGTCCATTCGTGCGAACGATGACCTCAAGTATCCGTTGGTAGTCCGCGGCAATATCTACGATTGCCTCGATTGGACCTTGACCAGCGAGTGGGACGACGATGACTACACGAACTTCCAGTCGTCAAAGATCAACACCCACTGGCATTTCTTGCAGTTCGACAACCAGGCGTCGGACGGTGTGATCACCGGTTTCTCGTACGAGCAATCGGTGCGTCCGTTCACGATGCTGGAAAAGAAGAACCAGAAGGGTTTGCCGCTTCCGATGAACACCGTGTTGACTGCGGCAACCAAGAAGGGGGCCAACACGATCACGGTCAAGAATGCCAAGCAGTACCATGTGGGCATCCTGATCCTGGTTGGCGCCGACAATGTGAAGGGGAACGAGATCTCACGCATCAAGGCCATCAATGGGAACACCATTACCCTGGCCAAGGGCCTGAAGAATGACCATCCGGCGAACGACATTATCACGGTCGAGTTCGTGCGGCAGCGGTTCTGGGTCGATGCAGACGTGGGAACCGTGTTCTGGCATGACCATGCGTTCGGTGCGACTACTTGGCCGCATGGCGGGTTCGGAACATTTATCGCCGAGCCGGTCGGTTCCACCTATCATGATCCAAAATCCGGTAAACAGATCCGCAGCGGGCCGGTTGCCGACATTCGTACCGTGGAACCTGTGGGGTACGGCGTGAACGGCAGCTTCCGTGAACTGATGGTCCAAGTCCATGATACGGTACCGCACACCGTGAACATTGTGACGGCAGGAAATCCGCCGGGCCAGCCGGTCGAAGTGGCCCTGGAGGCGGGGAAGACCGTCTCCTTCATGATGCCTGAGAAAATCTACATGACGCCGATGCCGTTCCTGAACGGGGGGACCCATACCACCGGCAGCGGACTCAATTTTAGGGCCGGGCCGATTGCCCAGCGCCTGGCGACCAACCCCGATACGTCGCAAATTTTCAACAGCCAAATTCATGGTGATCCTTATACACCACTCCTTCGCGCCTATGCTGGCGATACGATGGTGTTCCGGCTTCTGCACACTTTGATGAATGAAACGATGACCTGGACGCTTACCGGTCACACCTTCCTCAGCGAGCGATATGCAGGAGATGCCAACCGGAAGAATTCGATGCACATCGGTATTGCCGAACGGTACGACCTCGTCGTTCCTCAGGCGGGCGGACCGCGATTGCAGGCCGGTGACTACATCCACTTCAACGGACGTTCTTCGAAGTTCTCCGAAGGGGGATGGGGCATTATCCGGGTCTATGACAAGGCCCAGGCTGACTTGCAGAAGCTGCCGGCTGGGTTCTCCCACCGCAACGAGATTCCCGACGCGCGGCCGGTATGCCCGGCTGATGCGCCGGTCAAGAACTTCAATGTTGTCGCGATGGATTATCCGTCCATGAAGTTCAATTCCAAGGCGCCTGAATCGATCGAGGTGGATTTCGAACGGAAGATTCTGATGACCAATGCCGAGGCGAAGATCTATGCCTTGGAAGAGGAAGTATCGAAGGTAGCCAGCGGAGCTCAACCGATGCCGTTGACGCTCCGTGTGAATACCGGCGACTGCATCAAGGTGCATTTAAAGAACAAGATGAAAGAAGGCAAGGCGTCGTTCTCTGCGATCGGCCTGGCCTTCGATCCGAAGGATTCGTTGGGAGCCAATGTCGGCAACAACACGGGCGATCAGACGATCGGCCCGGGTGCAGAACGGACCTACACCTATTATGCAGATCCGTTCCTCGGCGAAACCACATCGCTGGTCTGGGACTGGGGCAATGTCATGACGAATCCGCGCAACGGGTTGTTCGGCGCGGTGGTCGTCGGCGCCAAGGGATCCAAGTATCGCGATCCCAAGACAGGCGCCGATCTCTCGAACAAAAACGCCTGGATGGCGGACGTAATCATCGACCGTTCGATCCCAGGCAACGAGACACGTCCGAATTATCGTGACGTGGCGTTGTTTTTCCAGGACGAAGACAACATTATCGGCACGAGCTTCATGCCCTATGTTCAGAACGTGGCAGGTTTGACGGGCGTGAATTACCGGTCGGAGCCGTACAAGTATCGTGAAGAACTCGGCTGCTCACTGGGCAAAGTGTTCCAGCCTTGTGTGGCCGACAAGCCCGAGGATCCGGCCACCCCGATCATCGAGGCGCACGCAGGGGATCCTGTGCGCATTCACGTGATTGGCGCCAACAATGAACAGAACGGCATGTTCAGCGTCGAGAAGCATGAATGGCCTATCGAACCGTTCATGCGCGGCGCCGATCAGATCAGCGTCGTCGAGTATTCCGGTTCTGAGGTGCTTGATGCCTTTATCCCGGCCGCGGGAGGCATCTTCCGGCTCCCTGGTGACTACGTGTACAGCAACCAGCGGTTGCCGTACTCACAGTCCGGGCAGTGGGGGTACATGCGGGTATTGCCGACGGGCGACACGCGGTTGCTGCCGCTGACCGGAGCAGGTGCCGGTGCGAAGAGTGCCGGACTCGAACAGCCTGACGTTCGTGCTGTTCCTGTCGCGGCGAAATAACTGGAACAAGAGCAGTTCGACGGAGCGTCAAGGGGGAGCCTGGAAGGCTCCCCCTTTTTCTTCCAGGCAGATGTTGTGTAAGATGTCAAAGTTGTCTACGATCCATTTTCCCTACGACTGTCTTTCCTGGAGGGCGCGCATGGTCGTCATAGGATCCGTTGTCATAGCCGTTCTGTTGCTGTGGAGCGCTCCATCATCGGCCTATGAGGAGATCCCGGTGACGGATGGTGGGACCGTGACCGGCCGAGTGACGATGACGGGAGGGAAGCCGACCACGAAGGGTTTCAACCTGGTGACATTTCCTGACCCTGTCTATTGCGGCAGAATTTCCACCGGGACCGGATGGAGAGTGTTGAAAGAATTCTCGGTCGACGAGCATGCCGGACTCAAGGACGTGGTCGTGTTGTTGACGGATGTGAAAGCGGGCAAGGTCTTCAAATTTGAAGCTCCCACAATCGAAGCGCGTGATTGCCGGTTTCTTCCATTTGTGACCGTGGTGAGGAATAATGATGAAGTCGTGGTCATGAATATGGATCCGGTCATGCACGACATCCAAGCGTATGAGACGTCGCACCTCGGTCCTCGCGTCCTGTTCAATACACCGCTTCCCATGAATCCGCATCACAAACGGAACGTCGACGCGGATACTCATGAGCATCTGGCCGGTCAACCGATGAAAGAGACCATTCGTATGACCAAGGACCGCCGCGTGTTCGTGATGCAATGCGGATTTCATGCGTACATGGAAAGCTGGGGGCTTGCTGTCGATAATCCCTACTATGTGCTGACCGCTGCCGATGGGAGCTTCTCGCTGAAAGATGTTCCTCCTGGCGAGTACACCTTGGTGGCATGGCATCCCCAGACAGGGCCGATGCAGGAACAGAAAATTACGGTGGGTCCCAAGCAGGTGGTCAATGCGACCTTTGAGTTCAAGTCTCCGATGGGCCGTCGCAGCGCGCATGAAATTGTTGAGAATCCCCATTTCGGGATCGACGCGCTAGGAAAATTCTTGGACATCAAGCCTACACTGGAACTGCAACAACCGTAATGGTTTGCAGAGGAGTTTCAATGAGCTTCGCACGTTGGCGGCTTCGTGTGCCGTCGAATCGCGAGTGGCACGCTATGGTCGTCGCGATAGGTGTGTGCGTGTTGGCTGGTGGAACCGTGGTGGCAGCCTACGACGTCATCGATGTACAACATGGGGGAGTGATTCAAGGTCACATCACGCTCAGCGGAGGGGTGCCGGAACCGAAGGGATTCAATCTCGTCACCTTTCCCGATCCGAGGTACTGTGGTCGCATTTCGAACGGCAAGGGATGGAGATTGTTGTATGATTTCGTCGTCTCTCAAGATGGAGGGCTCAAGGATGCTGTCGTGTTCTTGGAGGGAGTTGAGGCAGGGAAACCGTTCGAACTCTCCGTCCCTCTGATCGAGGCGCGGGACTGCATGTTTGGTCCACCTGTGACGGTTGTTCGGAACGGACACGCAGTCGAAGTCGTCAATATGGATCCGGTGATGCATGATATCCAGGGGTACGAGACGTCGATCGAAGCCGGCGCGCGGGTGCTGTTCAATACGCCGCTGGTCATGAACCATCAACACCGGCGTGGAGATATCCTGGCGACGCATAACCATGCACCGGGAAAATCGCTTGTCGGCCCCATTTATTTGAATAAGGGACGGCGTACCTTTTATATGCAGTGCGGGTTTCATGCGTTTATGGAAAGCTGGGCGATGGCGGTCAACAATCCCTACTATGCGGTAACGGATGCGTCCGGAGCCTACAAGATCGATAACATTCCGCCGGGGACTTATCAGATGGTCGTCTGGCATCCCCAATCAGGTCCTGGCATGACTCGGACCGTGACCGTGACTTCGGACGGGAAGCTGTCCGAGAGTGTCGCTCTCCCGGCGCCGAAGGGTAATCGCAGTGCCTATAGGGTGATGGACAACCCGCGTTTTGGTATCGAATCCTTGGGGTACCCTATCGAGATCAAGCCGCTGGTCGAACATCAACACTGATCATGCAGCGAGTTCCCTCGCGCGTGTGGACGGTCCTGCTGTTTGTGCTAGCCGATCATGTGTTCGGGCTTGTTCCCAGCGTAGATGCTGAGCCCCACCTTACCCCGCCATCCGTCGCCCCCCTTGTTGAATTTTCCGGCTCACTGATCAAGCAGGTCAATGGTCGTCGCGCCGATGTGCAGGTTTTTGCGAAGCCGGGCAGAATCAGACTTGAGTATAAATATGCGGTGAAAACGGAGTTGGGCTACTCCAGCATTGAGATCATCCGTCTCGATAGGCATGAATCCTGGTTCTTGCTGGCGCAGCGTCGAACGATTCTTTCCGTACCGATCACCCTTGAAGACGTGCTTCCGATCGGGCCCTCTCTGCCCGGTGAGCAGACCCGTCAATTACTGGGTGATGCGACGGCTGCGGGGAGGCGAGCCACGTTGTTCGAAGTCCAGGTTGAGCATAACGGTCGACACGAACGGTACTATCAATGGGTTGACCTGGATATGGGGATTGTCTTGAAACTAGTGAGCCAGGACCGTGACTGGTCCATCGAATATCAGCGCATTCGGTTTTCACCACAACCGGACATGTATTTTGAGGAACCTGTCGGATACACCAGATGGATCCCCCCTGCATCCCGCAAGGACCAGAGTTACTAGCTAGCGGACTCGATAGGAAGGTGACGATGCATCGAACTTCGCCCGTACGCGATGCAGTGCTGTCAGTGGTCGCATTTATCCTATTGTCCGTGTGGATATCCGGCGCAGATGTCGGCACGCTCGTCGTCGGCAAGGAACCGGCGGCCATGCAGGAAGCGCGAGCGGCCTTTGAACAGAAACAGTATGAGCGGACCCTGGCGTTATTGGATCGTCTGGGCCAGGAATCTGTTCTTCCAGCCGACGGGATGCGCCTTAAATCCAGGGCATTCCTCAAACTCGGAAAGCCGAAGGACTCGCTGCGTGAATACGATCAACTTGAGCAGACCATCAAGCAGGACGATGGCGTCTTGCTCAAGGAAGTATCGTTCGGTTTTGTCGTGACGCTGACGAAGGATATGCGTGAGCAAATGCGCGGCGCGTCCTATACGGCGCTCAAAGATCTTGAATCAGCCGAAGCGGTGCCATACCTGGAAGACGGATTGAGCGATGGGTCCGGTCTCGTCCGAGCATTGGTGGTGGAAGGCCTTGGGAAAACCGACCAGGGTCGGCGTTCACCGAAATTGCGCAAAGCGATTGACGATCAAGCCGGACTGGTGAAGGCAGCGGTGCTGAAAGTATTGGGACGCAGTCGTGATCGGTCCGTGCTGCCGTTATTGGAAAAGGCGTTGAACGAGGACCAACCCCTTGTCCGTCTGGCAGCTTCCGGCGCGTTGTATCACATGGGGAGGATCGACATGTGGGATCAGGTTCGAAAGGCGGCGACAGTGGTGCATCCTGAGGAACGCGCCACCGCATTACGGCTGCTGGGAGAACTCAAAGATCCCCGAGCGCTCCCCGTGTTGGTCGAGGCCATGAAAGATCCGCAGCCGTCGGTACGCGGCGCGGCAGTCTCTGCATTGGGCGATCTTGGTGATGCTCACGCGGTTCCACAGTTGGAGGAAGCCCTGCAAGACACGATACCGGCCGTTCGTACATCCGCGGCTATCAGTCTTGGCGAACTCGGTCACAGAACGGCTTCGCCCGCCCTCCGCCGTGCATTGTCCGATACGAATCCGGTCGTCCAAGCGGCCGTGGTCTCCGCTCTGTTGCGTCTGGAAGAACCCATCGAGGTCGTGATGCCGTCGATCGGAGGGTTAACCCATCACAATGATCCGGGTACACGCTCTGCTATCGCGAAAGCGCTGGGGCGGGCGCATGGCGAAAACAGAGAATCTGCGGTGGCCGTCCTATCGGAACTACTTGGAGATCCAATTCCCCGCCCACGGATAGCTGCGGCCAGATCGTTAGGACAAATTGGAGGGAACGATCTTATTCCAGTTCTGAAAAGAGCGCTGCACGATGAAGATGATGCTGTGCGCGCCACAGCGGGCGGTGCATTGGATCGCCTCTTGACCGCGACCAGTCGGGCTACGCATACGTCGAGAATATAAGGACATTTCTTCTAGGGATTTTCATAATTGACAGGGGTTGTACGATTTTAGTATACAGTCAACTTCACCTCTCTACGTCTGGTGGAGAGAGGCAAGCCAGGTCAAGCGCTTATCACGCGAGGAAACAGGGTCACCGGTTTCTTCAGTCCCAGGCCAAATTGGTGACGCGACAACAATGTTTGTTAATGTTCATTACAAGGAGGCAGTGACATGAAGAAGGGGGCCATGACAGTCGTATTCGGTGTAGCAGCCGCGGCGTTTCTCGCTGCGCCTCTCACCTCATTTGCAGGGGGAACGATTGCCGGCAAGGTGACCTTTGCTGGAAAAGCGGACCAGAAGGAGTTTCTGTTTTCCAAGTTTCCGAACCCGAAGTTCTGCCCCAAGAACCCGAACAAGGAATTGATGGATGGTGACAAGCGTTTTCTCAAGCTGATTGAGGTCGCGAAGGATGGGGGTCTTAAGGGTGCGGTGGTGGCCGTCCGTGATATCGAGGACCAGGCGTTCGTCGATGGCTATAAGGGCACTGACATTGTCGCGGAGTTCTGCGAGTTCCTGCCGTTCACCGGTGT
>JBEVJJ010000310.1:0-3941 GCA_040510255.1 Nitrospiraceae bacterium
CGCGGAATGCGGCGAGATTTACCGTTCTTCGTCTCCAGCAGGAGCAGCTCCGTGTCGGAGACGTCTCCCCACTTGAGGGCCAGGAGTTCCCCGATCCTGGCGCCGGTAATGAGCGCCAGCCGGACCATCCGTCCGAGCTTCTTGGGACACGACGCCAGCAGCGCGAGCTGCTCCGCCTCCGTCAGAATCCGCGTTCTCCGGTTGTCAACTTTCAGCCGCTTCACTCCACGGGCCGGCGAGTCCAGCAGCTTGCCCCACTCAACCGCCTTTGTCAGGATGCCTTTCAAGCAGTCCAGTTCCCGGTTCACTGTCCCAGGCTTGATAGCCTTCGCGGCGCTCTTCTGGCCGTGGCTCCGCCACTTCCCCGCCAGCCGCTGCCGCTTGAACTGCTCGATCCGATGGGCCGTGATCTCGTGCAGGATCAGCGAGCCGAATGCCCGCTGAAGGACCTTGAGGATCTCCCGATCGCGGTCCACGCTGCGCTTGTGAAGCTCCGCATAGTCCCGCAAATAGATCGGCCCGAACTGCGCGAAGGTTATGTCGGGCTGCTGGCGGATCTGATGCCGACTCTCGAGGACGCGGGACCGTTCCTTCGCCTCGATCTTCTTCGCTTGTTGCTTGTTCTCCGTTTCCGTCGTGTTCCGATACCGCTTCCGGTTCACGCGGAAGTCATAGAACCAGTGGTGCTCGCACTGCGGAGAGGCAGGGCAATGGAGTGGGTGTGTTTCGGCTAGCGTTGGACTGCAGAACTTTCGGAGGCTCATTTGCTCTCGTCCTTGCTTGCGCCAGTTGGCACTGGGTTGTAGATGGGCATCATGCTTCATCCTCTTCACTTCACCCATCCCTTGGCTTCAAAGCCCTCTTGCCATTTTTCCGACGCATCGAGCAGATCCTGGAGCTGCCGACTCGCCCGCGTGCCCGAACATCTCGCCGTCCACCTCGCACCGCAGTTCACCGCCAAGGGGACGCGTCCAGATGTCACAGGACACAGCGCGGCTGCCCTTCGTGAGTCGCCACCATTGGCCGACTCGTTCCGGGTAGCCGCGCCATGCCGCCGGATTCCAGCCGGTCTTACCGTCAGTCATCGCACTTTGGACACGAGGTAGGCCAGAAGGATCAGCGCCACGACCACCACGGCGATCACGGTCTCGGCACGGCGCAACGTATGTTCATTCCAGCGCATTGTCTGGGTTCAGGGCCGCTTGCGTGATGACGCCCGCTTGCGATCCGTTTTGATGACGCCTTGCTTCCTCAGATACTGCGCCAGCGCCCGCCTGACTGATTCCGCCTCCGGCGCTCCCGTCTTTTCCTTGAGCACCTTCAGCCCTTTGGCCAGTTCCGGATCAATGTAGAAGTTGTAGAGTTTTCGTGGCGTCATCGGATGTATAGACGTCATTATACTTATTTAGCTCCTTGACTCACCGTACCAGCTTTTTCGTTGGGTAACCTTCACGGCCAGAGTTCGACGGTCGAAGCGCGTATCGTTCAGCTGGATTTTGTCGGACGCGTGTGACATGTTTCGCGCGCACCTCTTTGGAGCCTAGCGGCTCGCTCCGTCGCAAGGTGCAAGATGATGGAGGCGTCCAATGGTCACGATCGCTCGTCCTCGTGTCTGGCCGGTACTGCTCCTCCTGACAGCGATCATGCTGGTGCACCCGCCGAGCGCCCGCGCCGATCGGATCGACATCGACGACCCCTCTGTACTAGGGCCCGTTGTGTTGACCAAGGACTTTGTGCAGGACACCATCTCTGATGAAGATTTTTTCATTAGAACTGAGGTCCGGCTCACAGCCGGGACTTACTCGTACATCTATGCTGTTCAGTCGGACAGCGAATTACCGGGTATTTTTGGCCAGAGGATGTTGAGTTTCTCTGTAACTGGCCATCCGCTTGAAGAGACGTGGGGAGCCATCAACAACAGCAGTTCGTATTGGCATCCGGAGCACGTTGGGGAGGGTTCAACTTATCCCGTGGACAGCGTGAGGCCCATTTACGATGGTTTCATCGTTGTTCCCGAACCGATTTCCGTGAGCGCCAGTGAGCAGGATCGCATGAGATTCGCTGTAATTTATGTACAGTCGTCTCTTCCTCCATCAACTGATGGGACTCTGGTCTACAGGGGTACAGGGGGAGACTGCAATTTTGCGACCGGCGAATGTTTCGATCTGTTCTCACGCAGGCCCTTCAACGAAATGTTTGCACCCGTACCTGAACCAGGCTCTATCGGCCTATTCGGACTCGGGTTGGCGGGTCTGGTAGCGAAGCTGCGCGCAAGCCGCCATCGTCGGGTTGATTAACCGCGTTAACGCCGCTGAGCGGCAACGCCCAAGGAGTGTGCTATGAAATTCGCGAGTTTTCTGACAATGAAGCGCACCGTGATGGGTTGTCTCTCTGCTGGGGCACTCGCTGGCGTCGCGTGTGCCGATGGACGCGGGCTTCCGACAAGTCCAAGCCAGAGTGCGACTGTGTCTGGCTTGGCGGCGACTGCGCCGGACAATCGGGGAACCGGGCCACAGGCGGCCGCTCCGTCGTCGTCGGAGTCCTCCCCGATTCATCGTCTTTTCTTGACGAAGACATGCGATGCCAATTTTCCCAATGTTCCCATTTGCACCGTCGTGACCTCGGAAGAAGGGCCGCTCCCAGTGGGTACGAAGGCCGACTACAACGTGCTGGTGTTCGACAATCGTATGTCCGGCAACGTCGCCCTGACGACACTGGACGGCGACACTGCGGCTGGCCACTGCACACTCAGTCTCAAAACTGGGTTCGGGACGTGTACCTTTGCGCGGGGGACCGGGGATTTGGCCGGGTTCCATGCCAACGTGGAGGTCACGTTCGACTTTGCCACCGGAGTGACCACTTGGGATGGGACGTATCACTTCAGCGGCCGCGATTGAGCCGAGACTTATCCTGCCATCGCTACACCTCCTTGCTCTGCCGAGGCGAAGCTCTCGCCGCAGGCCTGTCCAAAGTGCGGCAAACTGCTCGTGAACCATGCCTCGCGCTCCGAGCTGGACGGGCAGGGGAATCCTGAACCCGTTGTCGTGTTTCTGTGTCTGACTCATGGCTTCATTACCTTCCGTGAGAGCAAGGGTCTGACCGCAGGATTTTGACGACGGCATCGTCTGGGGCGCGCCCCAGATTTGCCCATCAGCCCGCATGTTTCCGCGCACACGCACGCACACTCAGTCGTGCGGCTGAGGTCTTCCGTCTTGCAGCCACTCCTTGCATGGTGGAACCGCCATTCACACCGTCACGGAAAGCCTTACAGGAGTTGTTTGTCCGTGCCTCAGCTCGGCGCGCTGAGCGCAGACGCTTCGTCGATACGTTGCGTAAAATCCTCGAGCAGCGCCTGCTGGCACCGCCACTCCTGCTGCTGATACCTGACCGGCGCAGGGTGATACGAGAAACATAGACCAGGGCCGACGACATACGCGACTAGCCCCGACCCCTTGCGACAACACGTCTAGCGAACCATACTGCCAAGACGTCATCCTTCTTCGTGCCGACGCGCACACCGCGCACACAAACACGCCGGTCGATCGCCATCCTCGACGGTCGGTCGCCGCAGCCGGCACACATCGCAGCGTAACCACATCGGCTCGCGGCTCGTGTCCTCAGCCGGCCGCACCAACCGAGTAGCCGGTGGGATCCGAATCAGAAAACTCATTCCCATATCCAAACAACGAGGTCGCCGGCTTACGATGACCAAGCAGGGATGACCCAGCCAGGCGGTGGGGAACCAGCGACCTCACACGAACTCCCCACCCTTTACCGGACCAGCCGCAGGATCGTGCTGGCCTTCTCGCGCCAATCAGCTGACCATTTTTCCAAAACGTCCTCCCGCCAGATCTGCACCAGTGCAAAACTACCGAGCGTCGGGCGGCGTGCTGCGGGGGGGAAACCGAATCGTTGCGCCTCGTCAAAGTCTGAGTCAGTCC
>JBEVJJ010000311.1:0-20397 GCA_040510255.1 Nitrospiraceae bacterium
CGCCTTGGCTGCCTGCAACGCCGCCTTGGCCGCCAAATCCTCTGCAATCGCATCATCCACGTCCTTCTGACTGACCGCCTGTTCGAGCAACAGCGGCTTGACTCGAGCGAGATTCTGCTTGGCCTGCACCAAACGCGCCTCGGCCTGTGCAACCTTTGCCTTGCCACTGCTGTACACCGCCTCAAATGGCAGAGGATCGATTCGGTACAGGGGGGCCCCCTTCTTGACATCCCGCCCCTCTTGAAAGAACAACTCCTTGAGAAGGCCGGTGACTGGAGATCGGATCTCGACGGGTCGGGACGACTCTGCTTGGCCGATGAATTCGGGTTCGTCTGGAAGAGATTGAGTCGAGACGGTTATCACTTCCACTTCCGGTGGGCCGGGAGGCGGAAAGGCAGGGCCTTGCTGACTGCAGGCAGCAAGATCTGCCAGCCCAAGTGAAACCACCCCAACGGCCACAATACGACCGACCAATGAACGAGACTTCCGCCCATCTGATCGAGCACGACCTTCGTCTTGATCGCACGAATGTACGGAGACGCTCGATGCCTGTGGCGAACCATGTTCACACACCTGCTCACGTGTCATCAGATTTCCTCTCGTGACCACCCTTCTGGTGGGCAATACTGGTATTGGGACATGAACCAGTCAGCTCTTCAACGATCGATCGTGTCAAACATCCGGATGCTTCAAAACTTACACCCGCATTGCACATATCGCTTAACAGGCTTTTGCCTTCGGCGTCAACGTACGTCACTTGGCAGAGGCTGACGATAATCGGAGAATTCTCAATATGTTGGAGATGCTGCCACGTTCGATTCAGCTCACTCACCCAAGCTCCCGCCACCCGGCCTTCCAGCTCAATCCTCGTTCGTCCTTGCGTAGTATGAATTGTGATTTTTAGCATTTGACCTTTGTCTGTGTATATGAGCTGCCAGGTTCACAGCCCCACCGAAACCGTGTTGATTTCCTCAATCGGAAACCAGACAAGAATTCGAAACACGTTAGACTGCAA
Organism: Nitrospiraceae bacterium; assembly: GCA_040510255.1. Taxonomy (GTDB): domain Bacteria; phylum Nitrospirota; class Nitrospiria; order Nitrospirales; family Nitrospiraceae; genus DASSBQ01. Next base: position 1,016 of record JBEVJJ010000311.1, read on the forward strand.
CAGCAATCGCCGTTCCACGAGTGAATGGAATATCGAGCCAGCTGGTATCTTCTTGAGGGCAAAGCGTTTTTCTCATCTATTCCATAAGCAGACTGGCATTGAAGACATTGGCCATGACGATACCAGTCTGCCGCCACTTCGGCACCTGCCGAAATATCGGCAAACAAATCGCTTTGTTGATGAGGAGCGTCACGCCTCGTCGCGCGAGACGGAGAGCACCGCAAGAGCTGGCTCGCTATGGGGTGGCCAGTTTGAGGCCGATGATACCGGCCAGGATACAGAGGATGCTTCCGATGCGGACAACGTCGCGCGATTCTCCAAACAAGATCATGCCGGCCACCGCCGTGCCCGCTGCGCCTATTCCAGTCCAGATCGCATAGCCGGTTCCGACCGGAATGGTTCTAAGCGCGATGGCCAGCAACCACACGCTCAGCCCCATGGACACTGCAGTCCATACGCTTGGCCAGAGGCGCGTGAATCCATCCGTATATTTCAGTCCGGTCGCCCATCCGATTTCGAATAATCCCGCCACGATCACATAGACCCATGCCATCTCACGTGCCCTCCTTAGGTCAGTTGTCTTCGTCTGGTTCTGAGTCGAAACAGCTGGCGATCCTATCTCAATTCCGTCTCCACCACCATCGAGCCGCACGCCCTCAAGTCGCGATTCGGTCTCGGTGCACCTTTCTGCGATCATTCAAGGGTGAAACGCACGCTGGAAATACGCAGGCGCTGGAGGATGCTCGTGCGCTCACCCTATGGAGAAGTGGACAATGCGACTTGCTCTAGGTCAGGTGAAAATCGGTGAGGGCCTGGTGAGAGGGGTGGTCTTGAGTATGATGTTCACGTGAATCGCCGACTGAAGCGGATCATCGCCATGCATCAGGCCGCATGCCGTCACTGTGACCGACTCATCGCACAGCTGGAAGGAATGCTGAATGCATAATCCGGCATCCGATTCGGAAGGATGCTCGTGCCACCATTCCTGAATCTTCGTTGCAACCTTGACGACGTGCAGCGAAAGACTTGCTTGAGAATCAAACTCCTTACGGAGGGAACCATCCAGTTCCATCATCCGACGGGCTTGTCGATTGACATATTGAACGCGCAAATCCTTGTCGAAAATAACCAGTCCATGAGCAGGCCCATCGGCCTCCATCACTTCCGCCCGTTTGGGCGAGAGATGCGGCGTCTCGGTGAGAACGACTGTCCTTGAGTCTCCACTGTACAGGGGCCCTCGCCGGCGGGACCTTCTGGTTGGGAAGTGCGTCGGCTGCGGGCCATAGGATTTTGGATTAAGGACGGTGCTGTGAACCGACGGAATAGAGTGCAGGGGAAGACACGGGACTTGGGCCAAGGCCGGTCGTAAGTTGCCGCGCGTGGGACTCCTGAAGAAAGGCTTCCAGGCACGTGGGGCAATATCCATGGGAGAGGATATAGTCATCGGCGCCCAGGTGTTCGTCGGCAATCAGCGCATCCAATTCACGCCATCCCTCCGGGTCTTGGTCAGAAGTGAATGCTTCGGAGTGCGATCTCCAACAGACACAACATATCACCACAGATTTCTTATGCAGTATCATGACAAACCTGCTTTCTTTCGAGGTAGGCGGAGGTGACCGAGCACCGGACAGGTTGATTTCACGACCGCCTTGGCTCTGGGAGGTCGAGCCCGCGAAGCGATCACGCGTCCGTCATGAAGGTCAGTGGAAGTCCACCAGTCGACAGGAGCGATATCAGATTGAGGATGATAGCATTGTTCCGGATTCATGATCAGCATAGCCACGCTTGTAGTCCATTCGCCACTGTGATCTCAATCGGGCATCTCCCCAGGAGACCCTGGGAAATTCACTAGGGTTGCTCAGTCAAGAACCGAATCAGCCACCGCTAGTGATTGGGAGGGAGGGCTTCATCGTTGGTCTGCACGATGCACCACGCTGGGAACCATACCGGGGGCGTGCAGGGGTTGGTTGCGAGTCTCCGGCACAGCCTGGCGGGCAGGTCGAGGGGCGAACCACCCATACACAGCCGGAAGAACGATGAGTGTCAATAACGTCGAACTGACCAGGCCGCCGATCACCACCACCGCCAGTGGCCGTTGAACCTCGGAGCCGATTCCATGGGACAACGCCAGGGGCACCAAGCCCAGGAGCGCGACCAGGGCCGTCGTCAATACCGGACGCAGGCGCAACAAACAGCCCTTGACGACCGCATCGTCGAGATCAAGACCGTCCTCTTCGTGCAGCTTGTTGATGTAAGACACGAGGACGATCCCGTTGAGGACGGCAACGCCGAAGAGATTGATGAATCCGATCGAGGCCGGCACGCTCAGATATTCGCCAGTCACCCACAGGGCCACGAGGCCCCCGATCAAAGAGAACGGTAAATTCAAAATGATCAATCCTGCATAGCGGACGGAATTGAACGACGAAAACAGCAGCAGAAAAATCAGCCCGATCGTGATCGGGACGATGATCTTGAGCCGCGCCATGGCACGTTGCATATTTTCGAACGATCCGCCCCATTTCATCTCATAGCCGGGAGGTAGCTTGATCTGTTTTGAGATTTTCTGCTGCGCTTCGGTTACGATACTCTCAATATCGCGACCAAGTGTGTTGAACCCCACATAAATCCGTCGATGGAGCCCTTCTCGGCTAATGAGTGCAGGCCCCTCGCGGATTTCCACTTTCGCCAAATCGCCTAGCGGCACGAGCGCGCCGGTGACGGTCGTCAGCAAAATGTTGCTGATATCCTCGACGCTGTCCCGGTACTGTTCCGGATACCGGAGAATGAGGTCGAAGCGCCGCTGGCCTTCATACACTCTCGTGGCAGGCTCCTGGCCGATAGCCGTGGTGATGATTTCTCGGATTTGCGCCACATTGATGCCGTGCCGGGCGATTTTCTGCCGGTCGATATCGATGGTCAGATAGGCCTGGCCGAACAGCTGCTCTACTCGTACGTCACCCACCCCTCGCACTGAAGCCAAAATGGCCTGAATCTTGTCCGCCGCGTGTCGCAACACCGTCAAATCTTCGCCTAAAATCTTGACTGTCGCTTCGGACCGGACACCGGAGAGCAATTCATCCACGCGCTGCTGAATCGGCTGGCTCAGTAGAAAATTGGCGCCGGCGACTTGCTGAATTCGTCGACGAACCGCGTCGTCCAATTCCGGCTTCGTCTTGGCGGTGGTCCATTCCTCCATCGGCTTCAACGACACCACGGGATCGCTCGAATTCGGCTCTTGGGGATCGTTTCCCAATTCGGTTCGGCCGATTTTTGATACCACCGACCGCACCTCGGGAAATTCAAGGATAGCCTGTTGCATTTCTTTCTCGATCTCGATTGATTTCTCCAGCGAGATACTGGGCAAGCGGATGGTCTGGGGAGAAATGGCGCCTTCATTGAGGATGGGGATAAACTCTCCGCCCAGGAAGGGGAAGAGGCCTAGGCTCGCGATCAGTAAGGTCACCGCCAGCAGCAACACGACGGTCCGATGTCCGAGCGCCCACGTCAAGGCGGGCAGATAGAGCCGCTTCGACCACCGGACCAGAAAGGTATCCTCTTCGCTGCCGCGCTGCAATGCAAAGAAACACAGCACCGGCGACAACGTCAGCGAGACAACCAACGACACCAACAGCGCAATCATGATGCTGTAGGCTAGAGGCTGGAACATTTTCCCTTCCATGCCCTGGAGTGAAAGGATCGGCAAGAACACCAGAATGATAATGAGAATGCCGAAGATCACCGGTTGCCCGACTTCCTTCACCGCTTGCACGATCAAGCCCATCCGGTCCTGCTTCTCTCCATGGTGTTCGGACATCAACCGATAAACGTTCTCCACCACGACGACCGATCCATCCACCATCATGCCGATGGCAATGACCAAGCCGCCTAACGACATGAGATTGGCGGTCAACCCCACTTGGTCCATGATGATGAAGGTCGCCAGCGGCGTGACAATCAGTGTGGCCGTCACCACCAAGGCGCTGCGGACGTTCCCCAGGAACAAAAACAAGACGACGATCACCAGCATGATGCCTTCAAGCAGGGCCTTGTATACGGTATTGAGCGCCGAGGAAATCAACTCGAGCCGGTCGTAAAACGGCACAATGCGGAGTCCGTTCGGCAATAGATGATCCCGGTGGATCTCATCGATTTGATGCTTGACCGCCTCGACGACTTCGCGCGCGTTCCCGCCGCGCAGCATCAGCACGATGCCGGCCACGGCTTCCCGGTGGCCGTTGACGACGGCTGCTCCGTGACGAACCGCATGGCCGATCTTCACGTCCGCCACATCACGGACATAGACCGGTGTGCCGCCGACCTGCTTGACGACGATCGTCTCGATGTCTTCGATGCTCTTGATCAGCCCGACGCCGCGGACGATATATTTTTCCGCATTCTTCTCCAGAATATTTCCGCCCGCATTGGCGTTGTTTTTCGCCACCGCCTCGAACACATCATGGAGCGCCAGATCGTATTTCCGCAGCATCTCCGGATCGACGATCACCTGGTACTGCTTGACAAACCCTCCCATGGCGTTGACGTCCACCACATCCGGCACGCTCTTCAATATGGGGCGGATGACCCAGTCCTGAAGCGTACGACGCTCCATCAATTCCATTTCACTCATCTTGTGAGCCGGAACATTATCCTCGGGTCCTTCCAGGTAATATTGGAAGACCTCGCTGAGTCCGGTGGTGTTGGGCACCAATTGCGGATCGGCGCCGGGGGGAAGCAAGTCTCGTGCTTCCAACAACCGTTGCAAGACCACTTGGCGGGCCAGATAGATGTCCATGCTGTCTTTGAAAATCACGTCGATCATCGCCAAACCGACTTTGGACAGCGAACGGACCTCGACCAAACCGGGAGATCCACTCAACTGCAGCTCAATAGGAAAAGTGACGAACCGTTCCATCTCGGCCGGCGAGAGGCCAGGGGCCTTGGCAACGACCTGAACCAGAATGGTCGTCACATCCGGGAACGCATCGATCGAGATGGTCAGAAAAGCGTAGACACCACCGGCCACCACAATGCAGGCCAGCACCATGACGAGAATGCCTTGGCGGAGTGAAAACGAGACGAACGAAGAGAGCATGCGCTTAGATCTGGCTCCCGAGCAGTTCGGATTTCAGCACGAAGGACCCTTTGGTGACCACCAATTCTCCTTCTCTGAGGCCATCGAGGACCTTGACCGTGTGGCCGTTGGACTCGCTGACTTTGACATCGCGGACTTCAAAAGTTTGCGGATCGCGCTGGACGAACACGAATTGGCGGGTGCGGTCTCTCTGAATGGCTCCTTCGGGCAGAGTCAGGATGCCCGGTTCCGGGTCCGAATAGACACGCACCGTGGCAAACATTTGAGGCTTCAATTTTCCGTCCGGATTGGGTAGCTCGAGCCGCAGCCGCATGGTCCGTGTGGATGGCTCCAATACGTCGCCGACGTAAGTGATTTTTCCGCTAAACACTTGCGCCGGATAGGCCTTGACGCGTACCTCTACGAGCTGATTGGCAACCAGGTCATTCGTATGGATATATGGAATATCCTTTTCCGGAATATTGGCCGTCACCCACACCTCGGACAGATCCGCAACCTGAAACAAACGCACCGTCGTTTCGACCACCTCACCTTTCGTGAGGTCCCGCGCAATCACCCGACCATCGAACGGCGCGACTATCGGCACGTACGATCTGATCTGTTGGTCCCGGTCCAGGCTCGCGATCAAATCATCCTTCATCCCTAGGAGACGAAGACGGTCCTGGGCTTCCCGTTTGTCTGCCCGCGCGCTGACCATGTCCCCTTCCCGACGCTGCGCTTCAGCAACTCCGATGACCTTTTCCTTGAGGAGCGTCTGAGCTCGCTGGTAGGCACGCTCGGCCACATACAACTTGGCCTTTGCTTTCAGATAGGTCGATTGGGCCATTCCGAGTTCGCTGCTGTACAACAAGGCCAGCAGATCGCCGGCTTTCACCTGTTTTCCCAGGTCCGCATAGACATCGATGACCCGCCCTCGTACCAGTGTCGTAATGTTGGCCAATGCATGCTGATTGGGTTCGACCGTCCCGGGAAAATCACGGGCGATCCGGAATTCCGTGCGTGCTATCGGTTCGACCGATACGCCGGCTCGCTCTATTTCTTCTGCGGTGAGATGTACGAGGTCGTGCGCAGGGCTCTGATTTTCCGTCGCCGCACCGGTGGCTTTATCAGGCCCCCTGCCATCGCAGGCCGACAGGAGGCTCACGACGAGGCTGAGAAGGAGCCCCGACACGCTCATTCCCCCGCATACCGAACCAGTCCACCGCTTGACTTTCGGGCGGCGCGATATGTCGGCATCATCCCAAGCCCCAACTGCTGAGCAGCACGTATCGAGGCTGATTGTCCTTTGATACCCGTCATCTGTTCTCTCCTCGGGCAACCCCACAAAAGAACCCGCGTGGCCGTCGTGACGTCGCACCGAAAGATAATGAGTATGCATGTCAAACTCCATCAAGAACGGGAAGGGCAAAGGTACCAGCCTTCGGGACAACCCGGTTAGGGAAACGGATAACCGTCGTCGTGGATGGACTAGAGAACGGGAGGACGAAAGAGGGTGAACTCGAAATCATGCGGGTCAGCAAATGCCGACATGGGGAACCCCGAACGAGATGAGAGACGCGCTGCCACGTGGCTGAGACACACCATCCCTGTTTGACTTTCATCTTCGCCATTGGTTTCGTCTTCGATATCAAGCAGCCTGTCCACGTCCTGTGCCGGCCGGCTCTGATCTTGCGAGGGCACCAGCGAGAACAGGAGCAACCGGCGATCCTCCATAGCTCCCGCAACCAATTGACCTGTAAACAGAAACAGGAATGCGACGAGAAACACCTGGTCCCTGCCTACTGTACGTGAGTACCCAGAACTACGCAAGGCTCTCAATTTCCTTGATCGATCGGCAGCTTGATGAGCTTGGTGATCTTACCATCGCGATCCAATTCGATGCTCACGCGATCCCCTACCTTCACATCCCTCAATAGGGCCTCGCTGGCGACAGGGAACCGTGAAGGATACCCTTCGGGCATCTGAAGAATCAATTCCGGTGTTTCTTTGTCGATTGAGAGCACCGTCCCGCCGAGCAGCAACGAGGCTCCCATAGCCACGTGACCGGCAACAAGCACCACACCCAAGCACAGCGTGCATGCCCATCTCCCCGCCGCACTACTCTCACCCCTCTTGATGCCACGGTCGTCGGGAACACTCGATCGTGCATAGAAAGATCGTGGGATCATTTCACTGCCCGGGGCTCCGGAGGCCACCAAACACCTCCTTAGCCAGACTGGTTTGGGGTGACTAAAGATCGTCCCACGCAAAGGACCTTTATAATTAGACTATCCTACCGGAATTGTAGACCACATGAAAACTCGGCGCCACCCCTGCTTGGACCAGGGAAACCCCTAGGCCACGCAACCTGTTGCAGATTGGGTAAGGCGGTGTCCTGTCTCGCCCTTCACAGGACCGAAGCTTACGGAAAAAATACACGAAGACATTTGGTCTTGAGCAGCTCTGGATCAAATGGCTTCAAAACATATTCCCGCGCACCCTGCTTGACGGCTTCACGCGCAGTGTGCACCTCGTTCACATCCGACATCACAATAACAGGAATATTCGGATGCTGCTCCCGCATTTCATGGAGCACGGCCATACCTTCGAGAATCGGCATATGCAGGTCCAGCAGCACACCTTGAATCGGGTGCCGGGCAGAATCAAATATAATACGCATCAACCCTGCATGGCCGCTCTCCGCTTCCACGGCCTCAAAACCCCAATCATGCAACCGCTCGCCAATCGTCGCACGAACCTGCGGGTCATCGTCCACAATGAGAATGCGTGGACCGATGGGAGTGCTCTCTTCCATAACGTTCATGATCAACTTTGCAGAAACACAGGAAGGCGAAGGACCTGCCGCCACCCCCGCAACGCATCGTTCCTTATCGCTGATGTGGAGACGTCCCGAAGAGCATTCCACCTGTTTTCATTCGCGGGCGTCGTCCGATGGGCTTCGAGTGCGTCGCTTGATGCTTCAGTATGAGTGGATCAAGAATGGCGCCGCAGATGATACATCGCCACCCCATGAACGCGCCCGGTCCTGCGTCATATTGACGATCAGCGAAGACTTCCTGCACCATCGTCCCTTGACACCGCCGACAGTTCATGGAGGCGCATGTTGCCCCTTAGAGGGTAGGCCTCATAACCCGGGGTCTGCCTAGGTCAAAAAAGAAAAACCCCCAGGCTTATCCGAAGTCGAAGATCAGAAGGTCATCCCGCGCGCATCGTGCGATGAACAAGGAGCACCACGCCCACCTGCACCGGCGAGGTCTGTGAGACGATGGGTACCATCGCAGCGCGAAGACTAGATTCCAACTAAGGCGAGGTGAGGCCGTGGGCCATGGCGTATTTGGTGAGTTCAGCGGTGGTGCGCAAATCCAGTTGCTCCATGATCTGCGCCTTATGAAACTCGACGGTCTTCGGAGAGATGTTCAGCAGTTGGGCAATTTCTTTGACGGCCTTTCCTTCGGCCACGAGCTGCAAAACTTCGCGTTGTCTTGGCGTAAGAACACTTTGTCGCGTAGGAGGGACGGCCGCTTCACCGATCACGGTATTCACGAGACCCTTCGTCAGCAGCGGGGTGACATAAAAGTTGCCCCGGAGCACGGATTGAATCGCCTGGATCAGTTCCGTTCCAGCGGATCGTTTGAGCAGATATCCCGAGGCGCCGGCCTTGAAGGCCTCATTGAGGTAGGCCGGATCGGCATGCATTGTGACAAAAATGACTTTGACATCCGGCGACACCTTCTTGAGATGTCGCGTGGCATCGATCCCATTCAGCAGAGGCATCGAGATGTCCAGGAGCACCACGTTCGGCTTGAGTCGGGAGACCGCTTCCAGTAATGCTCTGCCATCCTCGGCCGTTCCCACCACGTCACACTGGTCTTCAAGAATTCTCCGGAATCCTTCGAGCACCAGCGAATGGTCGTCAGCCAACAGAATCCGGGGCTTCCTCATCCGGGCACCTTCGACAAGGGAATCTTCACGCGAATCGATGTCCCTCGCCCGACCGTCGATTCGACGTCCAACTCCCCTTTGACCAAATACGCCCGTTCTTTCATGCTTAAGAGCCCAAGACTGGCCCGCTCTTGTTTGCGAGACAATGGATCAAATCCCTTCCCATCATCGGTCACCGTCAAGGTGACCCACTCGCTGGAACAATTCAATTCGACATAGAACTTGGAGGCGTCGGCATGTTTCACAACGTTGCTGAGGCTTTCCTGCGCGATCCTATAGAGACAGGTAGCCACGGGCTGGGCAATGGTCCTCGCAACGGACGTTCCTTGAAATGCAGCGTGTAAACCGGCCCGGGTCGATACGTCATCGACCAGGCGCTTCAAGGCCACGTCCAATCCCAAATCATCCAGAACAGCGTGATGATACATATAGGACAGATGCCGCACATCGTCACTGAGCTCGGTCGCGTTATCTTGTAATGATCGAAGCCGCGTGCCGATCTGCTGGCAATTGACCGGAAGCAGACGATCGAGGGTCTCCAACTCCACCACCATCATCGCCAACCGCTGGTTGATATCATCATGTAGATCACGGGAAATCCGCCGGCGCTCTTCTTCTTGAGCCGTCAGGAGACGGGCGGCTAATCCGCGCAAATCCTCTCCACTCCGTTGAAGCGCCCGTTGACTGGCAGCCAGCGCGGATTCACTGATACGCAACGACGACTCCGTTTCTATGCGCTCGGTAATCTCGACGACGAGCGCCTTGTTGACGGTGGCCAATTCAGCCGTACGCTCCTGTACTCTCACCTCCAATTCACCATGCGCCCGTCGCAGCGCCTCCACATCACGACGCCGTTGCAGCAGAAAAAACAAGGACACCCATATAATAAATATGCTCAGCGCGCGGTTGGCGGCGATCATCCAAACTGGAATATTTTCGGTATTGGGGCTCATTCCACCGATGACGATGAAGAGAGAAGAGATGATCGCCACAATGGCTGGCATGTGGCGATAGGGCGAAGCCGCAGCCAGAAACAGCACGCAGGCATAGAGCACGCCAATCGCCACGCCGAGTGGAATGAACCTGTCGATCCATAAGAGGCCTAGAGTGAGCGCGACGATGAGGCTGAGTCGAAGGATGTTCACAGTGGAAGCAGAAGCCTGTGGGTGTTGGCATTATCCTCCGGCATGACCGCCCATTCAAGGGTCCATCACCACACGCATGTGTTTCCAAAACGGTCCAAATTTTTCGAAAGGCAGCATCGACAATCACGGGATGAAGCCGAGAGAAAACCCGTCGAGGGATAGCCCAAGCAGTGCGGTTCAGTCTCAGCGTTTAACGCAGTCTTGCGCCTCTGCGAGACAGTCACGAAGGAGCTGGCCGGTTCGAACGTGCACGCATCCTGCGCAGCCAATTAGCAGGACTGAAATCGAGGAGACCGCGGGTCATGCTCGGCGCCGATTGATACTCCCGATGATCAGTAACAAGTAGTCACCCTGGATGGTGACCTCACCGTCTCCGAGTTTGAAATTGGGAAAAGCCCTTGGGAAGGCATCCCCAATGGGGCATTTTGCTCTGTTTTCGCGGCTACCTGTGCATAACTTTTCTCATTCCCCCATCAAATTAACAAGCTGTCCGAGCCTTAGGGAATACTATGACATTGTCGTAGATGTTCCGATGACACATGGAGATCCCTCCTCTATGGTGTAGGAAAACGATACAGACAAGCCACAAGATATAGGGGCTGTTGGGACTAGCCATGCAATGCTCAAATATTAAGCAATCAGCTCATATCCCTATTGATGACAGCGATTGTCTGGCTGAGAGTGAGTAATCCACAGGGTTATCCACAGAACTTGTGGAAAGTAACAGCGGCAGAAACATCCCGTCCATTCTCTGCGGCACCTGTCGCGGGATCACCGTCCGTAATAGCCCGTCAATGAGGCCTTACCGATCGAGTTCTGGCGCAGGTAGAAACCGACCATGGCGCCGGAGGCATCGGGTTTCAGGGGAAGCTGATCCGCTTTCAGAGCATGGACGGTGAAAATATATCGATGAGGCTTGTCTCCAGCGGGAGGACAGGGGCCGCCGTAGCCCGCCTGGCCAAAATCTGTCAAGCTCTGCACAGAGCCCGACGGAGCGGACGCACCGTCAACCTTCCCAGCGTTGGCCTCCAACTTCGAGACAGTCGGCGGAATATTAAAAATGACCCAATGCCACCAGCCGCTTCCAGTCGGCGCGTCCGGATCGTAGACCGTGACAGCGAAGCTCTTGGTATCTTTCGGCGCGTTCGTCCACCGCAGCTCGGGTGACACATTCCCACCGCTGCAGCCAAATCCTGAGAACACCTGTTCATTCCCGATCTTTCCCTTCGGCTTCAGGACCGGACTTGCCAATTCAAACGTTGCAGCCGAGCCCGGCGAAGCCAGTAGCAAAACGACGAGAACGAAAAATAACTGGGCCATGTTCGGCTCCTTTCCATTTAATAGAGTCCCTATATTAGCCAATATCCGTTCGGCAACATGCAAGAAATTTTGCCTGACACGTGGAATAAATCCTGAGTGCCCACGAGCGAGCCATTCTAAAATGTGGTCCCACAATTTTTGTGGATAACTGTGTACAAGGCCCACCAGCCATCAAGAAGCAGGGTCCATCAACGTTCGGTTGCAGGTTGCTCAATCTTTGGGCATTGCTATTTATTCATAACAGTCCCCTATATCTTGCGATTTGACTATGTTGGTTTTCTACACATACGGGCGCCGCCTGACGTGATCAGTTCCGCGCTGGGAAGTTCTACGTATACCAATCCGCCACGAGGTGATTTCTCCCATCAAAAATTATGCAACAGGAGGGTGGACTAAATGGCGCTCTCGAGAGTCGTATCAACCCTGGCCTTGCTGAGCCGGACACTGACCCTGGCATTCGAGGTGACCGAGGCGACCCTCAACCTCTCGAAACTAGGCCGAGACGCAGTCAACCCATGTCATGTCTAAGGGTTGTTCTGCCTAGATATCAGGAAATTCCTGATCCCACCACGGTGCTGGGTGTGTCATAAGCTTGCCCCAATCTCTCTTCATGCTGATATTCACTCGAAACCGCAAGATGTTATTGGACCTCCGAGGGACGGCATGCACCAATTATGATAGGATTTCTTCCAGACATACATCGGCTTAGACCACAGCCGAGGCACTTGGGACACAAGGTCATGCGTGGCTCTCACCTAGAATGATCATACCTTCACTCCCTCACCGCCCCTACCTCCCATCGATTTCACTCTTCATTTCATACCCACTTGAGACAGAGAGAAGGACACACTGTGGCTAGCACAAAAGTCATGGTCGTCGCGTCCGGCGTCATCACCGCAACCGTGTTCGCCCTAAGTCTATTCATCGGAGAAGTCGCCTTGCGGGCGATCCACCTTATGCGGGACGGCATTCCCTTTTTTGAGAGTCCATCGGGAAGAATTGGACCGATCATGCTGGACCAGGAATTGGGATGGCGGGCTACCGCGGATTACAAAGAATCTCTAACCCAACGAACCAAAGGCGGAGTCTCCTACACCGTCCACCGTTCACAGCACAAATATGGCTTTCGTCAGTTCGGCAACCCACGGGCCAACAAGCCAAAATTGCTTGTGATCGGTGACTCGTTTACACAAGCCACTGCGGTATCCGACGACAAGACCTATTATGGGATACTCGGAGAATTGTTGGACGTGGAAGTCTTCGCCTATGGCGCAGGCGGCTACGGAACGCTTCAGGAGTATATGATCCTGGATCGGTATGTCGATGAAATCAAGCCTGATCTGATCTTATGGCAGTTTTGCATAAACGATTTCATCAACAACGACAATGCCCTCGAACGAGCCAGTACGATGAATAATAATGGGATGCTTCGACCCTACTGGGAAAAGGGCACCATCGCCTACCTGTCTCCTAAACCGACAGGACAGCAAATTCGCGAATGGATCAATCACCACAGCCGGTTCCTATATTTTCTGGTCAGCCGGGTCGACCGCCTTCGGGCTGTCACGAGCCATGATTCTGTTGAAACCATCATCAATGCACAAGGATTCAAACACGAAGGATTCTCTCATGCCGTCGAGGTCACGGACGACTTGATGAAGCGCGCCCGGGCCCGCACCGGCAGTACCCCGATCGTGGCCTTCAGTTGCGCCGATGCACAACCGTACAGCGATGCATTCGCCATGATTTCCACTCATTACGGAATCGAATACTGGAACGATGTTGGCGCAGCTGTCCAGCAAGCCGCCGCTCGTGGAAAGGATGTAGAAACCCCTGATGATCATTGGAGCGAAGCCGGCCATAGGCTCGTCGCGACCAACTTGGCACGCCACTTAGAAGAAAAGAAGTTTGTCACGGCCGGCCGATCACGCCACTACTCGTATATCGATTCGCCGACGAGCAGAACAGTCTCCCGCTAGCCACTTCTTTCATTCGATCCTTCAAGAAGATACCGAGTCGGCCATCCTTCGAAGATGGCGCTAAAGCCATGAGGCTTAGATCGTGCTGTCGCATCAGTCCGGCCAATCACCCGACATCCCGTTCACCGGCCTGCAGAACTGGTTGGTCGCTAGTGATGTTCGGCCTTCGAGGGGACAAGTCGAGTCCGGTACTCTTCGAGATAAGCAAGCGCTTGCTCCTTTGGCATCGCCATCGAACGGAGCGCATGGCGGATCAGCGTACCGGCCGCTTCGACCTCAGGTTGAGTGACCTCCGTCGCCCCAACCGCTAACAATTCCGCTGCTTCCCGCGGGCCATGGGCGCGGGCCAGCAAGGGAACGTTCCTGTTGAGCGCCCGGAACCGGCGGACACTGAGCGTCGCGGGTTCCACTTCCGGAAGCGCCACGATCGCCAGCGCAGCGTGCTGCCCCTCCGCCGCCTCTAGAAGTTGTTGATGCGACGCGTCGCCATAGAGACAGGGGATGGAGCGCCGGCGCAGGGTTCGAATGATGTCAGGGTCCCGCTCGATAACGATATACGGAACGCGAAAGTGATCCAGTGCTTCGCCTACGATACTACCCACCCGACCGAACCCGCAGATTACGACATGGCCTTTTAGCCCATCTTGCGTCGCCTCGAACGAGAGGGACGGGCGCTCGGACCGAAGCTGCAAAGCCGCGATCCACGAGGGGGCATACCGGACCAGCGGCGCATTGAGTAGAATGGTGGCCAGCGAAGCGGCCAATGTGGCGTTATACACTTCATTGCCGACGTGTCCCGCCGTCTTCGCCACCTGCACGAGGACGAACGAAAATTCGCCGATCTGCGTGAGACCCACTCCCACCAAAAGCGCCGTCCACCAGGCATAACGAAACAATCTGACAACCAGAGCCCAGATTAGGAACTTGCCGAGCACAATCAGGAGCAGCATTATTCCCAGGAGATCGAGATTCGCAAAGACGACTTTGGGATCGATCAAAACTCCGATCGTGACGAAAAAGAGCGCGACAAAGGCATCACGGAGCGACAGCAATCGTGCGAGAGTTTCATGCCCATATTCCGATCCGCTGATAATGAGTCCCGCAAGAAACGCGCCCAGCGCGAGCGACAGCCCCGCCAGTTGCGTGACGGCCGCAGTCCCCACCCCGAGCGCCAATGCCACGAGCAAGAACAGTTCTTGATTCTGAGTCCGAGCGACCCTGGTCAACACAGACGGAATCGCCTTGGCAGCGAGATAGGAGAAGGGCGCGAGAATCAGCACGGCCGTCAGCAATGCTTTTCCGATCATCGAGAACCGTCCCGGCTCAAACTTGCCAAGAGCCGGCAACAAGACGGTGAGCGCGACAACCGCAAGGTCTTCGACCAAGGTAATCCCGATCATAACCTTGCCGTGTTTGCTTCGAAGCTCCCCGCGGTCGAGCAACAACCGCGCGAGGACCATAGTGCTCGCAACGGAAACGACGGCGCCGATGACTACACTTTGAATGGGCGGCCAACCAATAACATGGCCTACCCCCATGGCAAGGGCGATAGATAGGAGAATGCCGAGCGGACCTCCGATAAGCGCTACCCATCGCACCCGCAGTAAATCCTTGAATGAGAACTCGATCCCGATGCAAAACATCAGCAAAATGACACCGATCTCTGCAAAAATTTCGAAGGTATGGACGTCGGAGATGGATGGACCGGGTGTCAGAGGGCTGACCACAATCCCGCCGAAGACATAGCCTAGGATCAAGGGCTGGCGGAGAGCATAGGCCACCACGCCGCCAAGTACGGCCGCGACGAGTACGTACGCGAGATCGCGAAAGAAAATAGGATCCGGTGCCATAGACGATAACTCTCCACCTCGATCTCATGCTTATACGATACTGTCCGCGTCAATTCCAGTTCTTGGCCGCACAAGTGGTGAGGGACCGGTTGCGCATACGAGCTATTGAAAGTGCGGCGAGATCCACAAGCGTGATGAATAATGAGGTTCACGGTGTCATGAATAAAAAGCACCGCGCTTGTGCGCGGGGGCGATTCGGAGAGACGGCGGTGTCTTGGAGCCTTGAAGACAGTGGCCGACTTTTAGAACAGCCTCCTCATGACACATCCGCGTCCAAAGTCGGTGTTATAGTGTTGGTCTGAGTGACTGCCGTTGATCTCGCGCGTCGAACGAAGATGTGTTTCGCAAGACTGTCGGGAAAGAGCGATGATTGAATCCAGTTTTTGTTTTCTGCCAGGAGTCGGCGTGCGGACCGAACGTCGATTCTGGCGCGAGGGACTCAGCACCTGGGAGCGCTTTTTGACGACGGGGGCCGTGCGGGGGATTGCCTCCGCCAGAAAGGCTCGCCACGATCACGAAATCGCCCAAGCCAGCGAGCACTTCCTCCGGAACGATGCGCGCTATTTTTCGAAGGTGGTTCCTCTTCGATATCACTGGCGATTGTATGAATGGTTACGCCCGCGAGCTGTCTATCTCGATATCGAAACGAACTCCTTCGGCGCGATCACCGTTGTCGGTCTGTATGGACAAGGCCTATACACACCGCTGATCCAGGGAGAATCACTCACCTGGTTACGTCTGAGAGATGAACTCTCGCGATATGATTTGCTGGTCACCTTCTGCGGCTCGACGTTTGACCTTCCCATGCTCCGCTCACGCTTTCCCAATCTCCCGCTTGTGCACTTGCACCTGGACCTTTGCAGCGCCGGTAGACAACTGGGCTATCGGAGAGGCCTCAAAACCATTGAGCACATGATGGGCATTGAGCGATCACCGGAATTGCAGGGCCTGACGGGGCACGATGCCGTGCAGCATTGGAACCGCTGGCGACATCGTCGCGACGACGACGCTCGGCGTCTTCTGATTGCCTATAACCAAGCAGACTGCGTCAACCTCGAACCGCTGGCTGATGCGTTCTATTGTCTGTTGGTGCGGGCATCGGGCATCGAAGATGAATGCAAGTCTGTTTCCGCAAATGATGATGCCGCGACGACGACAGGACGTCTGACGTGAGGCACTCCCGCACTCCTCTACCGATCGCTGGTAGCTGGATTCACGACAGGACTGAGTCGATGGGCGCCTGCTTCAGACGTGCGCGTATTTCGGCATGGCCGGCCTTCATCAGTGTATAGCTTTCCTGCCAACAACCCTTGTATACGTGGAGAGATGGTCAGGCGGCTTTCGATATGGCTTCTCGTGGTCCTACCTCTCTGCGGATGTGCCATCACTATGCAGGAATTTCGCCAGACTCCATTGCAATATGTCACAATTGTCCAGGGAGAACATCGCCTGATGCCTGCCTGTATCCAGTATGAGCTCGAAAGTAACCTCCATACTTGGCCGGATATGTTTCACAGCACATCGAATCTGTACGACTCTTCGTTACTGATTAGTCGTTCCCAACCATCCGGACCGTTCAGCTATGCCATCTCTCCGCTGACCGAATTCATATTCATGCAGGCAGGCCCTACGGAAGTCTCGATTCATGTGCGGTACCGGGCATCCTTGCGAGCCGACCATTTTGTGCAAAAGGCCAGGCCATTCTTTGCGTCCTGTGGGCAAGCGTCCCTGCGGGAAGACGGGCAGGCTAAATAAAAGGCGTTTTCTCAGTCACCTCAACGCGCATCCCAGCCGTGGAAGCTGCATGCTGCGCGAGGCGATCACACCGTTCATTGTCGGCATGTCCATCATGGCCACGGACCCATTGCCAGCCGACGCGGTGTCGAGCGGCGAGGTGATCCAATTCAGTCCAAAGGTCAAGGTTCTTCTTCCGCTTCCAGCCATGGGACATCGTCTTGATCAACAACTGGGAATCAGAATGGAGCACGACCGTCTGCGGTTGGCTGGGAAGGGCCTTGAGAGCCTGGATGGCAGCCATGAGTTCCATGCGATTGTTCGTCGTCTGTGGTTCCGCTCCAAAGCCCTCGACCTCGTGTTCACCATTTCGAATGATGTAGGCCCATCCACCAGGACCGGGATTTCCCAGACAACTGCCATCGGTGAATATCGAAATCATGTCATAACCTCTCCTTGGAGCCGCTTTGATCACGGGATCGGCAGAATCATGACCGATCCAGTCGGATAAATGGAACTCATAGCATAGCGCGAGCTGAACTGACACGACAAAACGGTCCGCTTGCGCTCACACTAGTCCAACCAACCTTTCCTTTTGAAATGTACGTAGGGGGCCGCGCCCGCACCAATCATCAGCAGTATGGCTATCGGATAGCCCCAGAACCATTTGATCTCCGACATGTTCTCAAAATTCATGCCATAGATACTCGCCACGAGCGTGGGCGGGAGAAACACCACGGCAGCGATGGAAAAGATCTTAATGATCTTGTTCTGCTCCAAGTTAATCATCCCCAAGAGGGCATCCATTAGAAAGTTAATCTTGTCAAAAATGAACCCTGTGTGCCCATTTAACGACTCAATGTCACGTAGGATACCTTTGACCTCTTGGGTTTGCTCACGCGAAAGAAGACGGCTCCGTAGTAAGAATGAGAGTGCTCTTCGGTTGTCCATCAGATCTAGTCGGACTTTTGAGTTAAGATCTTCTTGCTCGGCAATACGCTCCACATTATCCCGCATGACACGGCTAGTGATTTCCTTCTTTCTGTCTAAGAGCAGGGCGCCGACCTCGTCGAGGGCCTTGTAGATATTTTCGAGGACATCGGCATCATGTTCCACTCCCAATCCGTAACATCCAAGCAGGATATCGATGGCGTCATCGACGATGCCGGGCCCTGCTCGCGCCTGCATGCGAAACAATCGTAGCAAGGTCAAATCGTCATCGTGCACCGTCAATAATCGTCCTTGATGCAGGTTGAACGACATGGTGACAACGGACGGGGTATCATCGGTAATCTGGATAAAAGTCGATCGGATATGTATGCCTTGTTCATCCTGGTAATAACGAGCACTCGCCTCCAGAGCCTGCAATTCTTCATCTTCTGGTAGCTCCAGCGGAAAGACGGACTGCACCAGCTCACGCTCCTCGTCGCTGGGGTAAGCCAAATCTATCCAGATCAGGTCTTTCCGAGTCAGATCCTGTTTGTCATCAATGGGAACCTGCATGAGTCTCCCATCGTTCAACGCAAATGTACTGAGCATGATGAGGACCTCTGTATTTCGATGCGGAATGAGATCGACAGTCTTACCGATCACACAATTTCACAATCACGCATGACTCCATCAGCTTCGTGTGTCCCACGTGAGGCTGTTATCGCCAAGCTTCAGCGAATCCCGCATTGAATGTCGAGAATTGTCCCCCTCTGTCTTCCCCTTAGTGAAACGGTGCCTCATCGTACCGGCGTCATTGTTACAAGTTGGTTTGGAACGAATGAACAATTTGTTAAAAGCCTTGCGATGCAAGAGCATATTTGCGGACATCGTCACCTCACTTTGACACCATAGTCGTGCCAACCAATTCAAGACTCATCACTCAATCTCCGCATACAGCACAAGATTTAATAATCAATCTAAGCAATTGACAAACCGGAGAGTTTCCCGCGTAGCAACTTGCGACAGCATTTCGTAACGCTCCTGTAACTTTGAGTCCGTATGGTGGCGTCTCCATCCAGCACGTATGACTAGCTTGACGGAAGGAATGCGATGAGCGACAGCAGCGCCAGCCAGGTCCTGGCTTCCCCGCATCCGTCGGACGCCCCGCGGACGTCGTTCACTGCCCTGTTCGTGTTGATCCTCGCCGGCGGACTCGCGTATGCCGGGTACGAGTTGCTCACAGATCTCGCAGATGTCCGCCAGGCCTCGACCTTCGCCTATGTCCTGTTGGGCATTGCGCTGCTCATCGCCTTGGGATTCGAATTCGTCAATGGATTTCATGACACGGCCAATGCCGTGGCGACCGTGATCTATACCCATACCTTGC
>JBEVJJ010000312.1:0-7030 GCA_040510255.1 Nitrospiraceae bacterium
CACTCCTCGGAGGGGGGGCATGCTCTCCGATCTCAATATAATTGTCAAGCGGCGGACTAAAAAACGGGCAAATTCCGCCCACTGCCGTCTATTCAACGTCCTAGGTCCGCCTCCGGTTACAACACCTGAGCGATGTTCCCACGCAACACCCGGTGAGCCTTGCAACTTACTCAAACCTCTGATACATCTGCCCCGTTTTTCACACACGCACGAGGTGTTCATGTATCGCGATCTTGCCTTGCCCCTTCTTGTCGTCGGCGTCATGGGATGTACAAGCGTACAATACAATGAAGTCGACTGCGGAACGCTTCCGAGCGATACATTTTGGTCTGGAAATATCGCGCTTCAATGTCAGGAGTATCGAAGGCTGCAAGCGGAAACGGCCTATCGGGCCGAAGTAGCCCAATCACTGAGAAGCTACCGGGAGTGCCTCAGCAAGCATGAAGGGTCTTTGGCCGGCGCCAAAGAACAGTGCTCCGTTTATACTCAAGGCCTCCGCGATTCGCCAGGCGCCTCCCCTCCGACGAAATAGCTTGAAAGTTACCTCTGTACCGGGATGCAACTGTCTTTACCGCGGGACTTCCCATGGCAGTACCAGCTTTTCTGGGGCCTGCCGCGCCTCATCCTCGCCACCCCCGGACGACTCCCCTCTGCGCCAGGGAGTTCCGAGCTCGTCCCGATAGCTGTCTGGTCGGCAGCAATTCTATTGATGGGTCTGGCGGCACTCGTCGCCGGCGGCTGTGCGACATCGGCCGAGTCTAGCCCTCGCGCTGAACTCAGGAGCGCGTCTCAAGCATCCCCCGACATCCCAAGGGACGAACCGGTGGATCTCACAACAACTTTATCCCAAATCCTCGCCAGGCCCGTGCCGGCCTTCCAAGACGCATGCGGCATCCCAATATGCTTGCGCAGTTTTGCCCGCTCGACCGTGGCTCATGCCACCGGCGAATTTCCGATGAAGAACGATGTCCCGCTGCGACCGCCTCTACGACAAACATGGTTTCACCACCCCGCTCTCGTCCCGCTCGGAGATGACGCGGAGTTCGGGCTGCCTCACAGCGAGTTCCTTGCGCACCGTGGCGCCAGCTCATTTGGGAATTTCCGGAACCCCTATGCTGGGCTTCGCGATCAACCAATCCTTCATCGGGACACTTCACGCGCACCAGTCACGGATTCGACGCTCCAGGACGTCGGCCCTCCCCCGCCCCGCCATACGCTCAAGACATTCGGGACGCTGACGGCCCTCAGTCTGATCGGCATCGGCGTCTATGCGTGGGCTCCGACATCGCTGACGGGAGCCGACCATGAGGATGAATGGGAGGAGGCCTCGGCGCATTTCAAAGAGGCCTGGACCAAACCACCCGTCATTGATAAAGACCGGGCCGCCGTAAATTATCTCGGGCATCCCTATTTCGGAATGAATTTTTACCTCTCTCAGAGAAATTACGGGGAGAGTCCTTTGTACTCATTTCTGTTCGCCACGCTCACCTCGACCTGCTTCGAATATTTCATTGAGAGCTGGTCGGAACGGCCCAGCATCCAAGATCTGCTGATCACCCCGATTGTGGGATCGATCCTCGGCGAACTCGTGTTTCGGGCCACTCAAGAAATGAGGAAGGATGGATTAACGACGGGTGAGAAAGTCATTTTGACCGTCATCAACCCGCTGTATGTGCTGCAGAATGGCTATCGGTAGGCCGGTATACGTCAAGGGTTATAAGACTAGGCAGCGGCGTTCTTAATGCAGTCATACAATTCGTC
This sequence comes from Nitrospiraceae bacterium, assembly GCA_040510255.1. Taxonomy (GTDB): domain Bacteria; phylum Nitrospirota; class Nitrospiria; order Nitrospirales; family Nitrospiraceae; genus DASSBQ01. The sequence goes on from JBEVJJ010000312.1 coordinate 1,762, forward strand.
GACGGCCTTTTCCTTGGTCAATACCTTAACCGCTCCGGCCCTCAGCATCGCGTCAACCTGATACCCTTGTCCGGTGACTGAGAGGCCGACAACGGTCACCTGAGCATGCTGGCTCTTGAGATGACGAGTGGCAGCCACGCCATCCATTCTCGGCATGCTGATGTCCATCACGACGACAGCCGGCTGCGCGACGGACACCTTTGACACTGCCTCTGCACCGTCGCTTGCCTCATCGACCACTTCGATATCAGGATAGGATTGAAGAAGCGTCCGTAAACCCTGCCGAAACATGGTGTGATCGTCCACGAGTAACACTCGAATGCGCTGTGCGGTGACTATGATGATCCCTCAAGCAGCCGGACGACTATGGGTCTGGTGTTCGAGATCGGAAGGAGCAAATCAGAACCGAACGGTTAGCTCATGCACCTGGTGCTCAGTCTCCGCCAAGGTGAGCCCACTCAACCGCCATCTCCATGCTGAAGCGGTCATGCTCAGAGACCTCTTTCGATCTATCGGTGGAAGACACCTGTTCCATGATCCCTTGCTCATTCAGAGATGTGGCGTCCAATGGTTGCTGAGCATACCAGATTACGTTGTCCATGTCACTCCTCCTTGAGGAATTCGGAGGACAAAAAATAATAGATTAGTCAGCGATTTGTAGCTGGGCGATCCCCTAGTGAGTCATGTGACGAAGAGGCCTAGAACTTTCTCTAGGAGCAAAACGCTTTTATGCACTGTGGCCGAGCGATGTGTTGATTCTAGCTACGGTAAAAGCACTAGTGGCAGCCATACTTTGGCTGATCGCCGTCCGGTCCGTGCACATGGGACAACTTCAAGGGCTTTGGGAGTCGGAGGGCTGGTACCGACTCCCGATAGTCCCACTCCCTCCCAATAGTTCACCCACAGTTTCGCCACAGTCGAACCCCAAGTAGCCGGACCAAAAACCTGAAGGGGAAGATGCTCTGGCACCAACTCGATTTTCCGCAGGGATACGCGTATCCTTTCATTAGGGTCAATAATGAAGTGATTCGGAAAGATGTGGGACGACCGTCCCAGTCACGAAGGCCCTACCATGAAATTCTCACACTACGACCCAGGAGAGTTCTACGACGAACTGTATGAGGGAACCGGTCAGCCACGGCCTGGCAGCGCCCTCTTGCTGAGAAAGTTTGCCTCACTGCCGGAAGGGGAACTTAAAAAGCGTCAGCAAGCGGCAGAGCGCGTCATCCTCAACATGGGGATGACGTTCGGCGTCTATGGCAGTGGCGACGGGCATGAGCAGATCTTTCCCTTCGACATCGTGCCTAGGATTATCGAACCAGCGGATTGGGAACACATCGAATCGGGGCTTCGCCAGCGCCTCCGCGCGTTGAATCTGTTTATTGACGATGTGTATCACGAGCAAAAGATCCTCAAGAACGGCGTCATCCCCAGCGAATTAATCTATTCCAGCAAAGGGTTTCTTAAGGCCTGTGCTGGCCTCAAACCCCCGCGTGACATCTGGTGCCACATCGCCGGAATTGATCTGGTCCGCATCGGCGATGGCCAGTATTATGTCCTTGAAGACAATATGCGATGCCCGTCCGGCGTTGCGTATGTGTTAGAAGCCCGGCAGGTCATGAAGCGGACATTTCCGGAGCTCTTCGACGCGTATCGCGTGCAGCCAGTTGATGGCTATCCGAGCCAGCTCCTGGAAACGCTCCGGTATCTTTCGGAGCTTCCCGATCCAACCGTTGTGATTCTCACCCCTGGAATCTTCAACTCGGCCTATTACGAACACTCCTTGCTCGCGCAAAAGATGGGAGTGGAATTGGTTGAAGCCAATGACCTCGTAGTGAGGGATGGTTACGTCCACATGCGAACTACCAAAGGATCCCAGCGCGTGGACGTCATCTACCGGCGAATCAACGACGACTACTTAGACCCGCTCGCGTTTCGCCCAGATTCTGTGCTCGGAGTCCCCGGTCTTATGGAATCGTACCAAAAAGGTAGAGTGGCACTTGCCAATGCGCCTGGCACAGGGGTTTCGGACGACAAGGCGATCTATGCCTACGTTCCCAAGATCCTCAAGTATTACTTGGCCGAGGAACCCATTCTATCCAACGTGCCCACTTATGTCTGCTCTGAAGAACGAGACCGGGCCTACGTATTGGAACATTTGGATCAACTGGTGGTGAAGGCCACCAACGAAGCTGGTGGGGTTGGGATGATGATCGGCCCGCACGCTTCGAAGCAAGAGCGAGCGGATTGTGCCCGGCGCATTGAGTCCGACCCACGCAGCTATATTGCCCAACCCACACTTGCGCTCTCGCGAGTGCCCACTCTCGTGGAGGATCACTTGGAAGGGCGTCATGTCGATCTGCGCCCCTACGTGCTGTACGGTCGCGATGTGTATGTCTTACCGGGAGGCATGACACGGGTTGCGTTGAGAAAAGGGTCCCTGGTGGTGAATTCGTCCCAAGGTGGGGGAAACAAAGATACGTGGGTCCTTTCATGAACGCCTCTTCCACCGCACAGTCGCCTACAGGTACCGAATTCAGAATGGCTGAGCAACCAGGGCCTGGTCACCGATGCTGAGCCGAGTGGCGAGTTCCATCTATTGGTTGAACCGCTATATTGAACGAGCAGAGAACTATGCTCGGTTCATCGAGGTCAACCTGAATCTCACACTCGATCTGCCCAGAGGAACGAAGGAGCAATGGGAACCCTTGGTGGCGACCACGGGCGATCATGAGAATTTCACCGTACGGTACGGAAAGGCGACGAAGGAGAGCGTGATCCAATTCCTGTCCTCCGATGCCGCAAATCCTAATTCGATTCTGTCCTGCCTCAACGCCGCGAGGGGGAACGCTCGATCGGTCCGGGAAATCATCTCTACCGAGATGTGGGAACAGGTCAACCACTTCCATTTAATGGTCAGGAATGCCGTGTCCAAAGGGTTATCCAGTCACAATCTCCATGCGTTTCTGTCAGATGTCAAAGCCGCGAGTCATCTCTTCCTGGGCATTACCCACGCGACCATGTCGCATGGGGAAGGCTGGCATTTTGCCCGACTCGGCCGTCTCCTGGAACGCGCGGATAAAACCTCCCGCATTCTCGACGTGAAATATTTCATGCTGCTCCCGACCGTGGCTGAAGTCGGCACGCCATTCGATATCATTCAGTGGTCCGCGCTGTTGAAGTCCGCCAGCGCCTTGGAGATGTATTGCAAACAACACGGCCGTATCGCACCCAACCCTGTGGCCGAATTTCTGATTCTCAATCCGAACTTTCCGCGAGCCATCCGGTATTGCCTGATTAAGGCAGAGGACTCGCTCCATGCGATTGCCGGATCGGAAAGCGACCGGCGTAACAATCTCGCAGAAAAGCGGTTGGGACGGTTACGGTCGGAAATGGACTACATCGATATGCCGGAGATCTTGTCGGGTGGGTTGCATGAGTTTTTGGATGGCTTTCAATTCAAACTCAATCAGACCGACGACGCTATCTACGAAACGTTCTTTGCCTTGCGCCCAGCCGATGGGGTGATGGCGAAGGAGGGATCCCAGTGAGGCGTCGACTCTGCCCGAACGTCTAGGTTGATGCGGGCTTGCGCCTCAGGTCGAGGGTAAAGGGAAAGTGTCGATTCCGCTCTTCAGGTCGGACCGTCACGGGACCCGGCGTATGACCGTGATCCCAGAAACGCGCCATACGACGAGCTTCGGCTGCGTTCGCGTTGACCGGAAAAGACGGAGAACTTCGTCCTCCTGGATGCACCACGTGATACGTGCATCCGCCAATTGCGCGGCCGGTCCAGGTATCGATGAGATCAAACACTAGCGGAGAGTGCACCGGGATGGTCGGATGCAACCCGGAAGGTGGTTGCCAGGCCTGGAAGCGGACCCCTGCCACGAACTCGCCGCAGGTTCCGGTCGGATGGAGCGGGACGGGACGACCATTGCATGTCACGACATGGCGTGTATCGGTCATACCGTTGACTTTGACCTGCACTCGTTCCACCGAAGAATCCACGTATCGCGCGGTGGCGCCCGCGACCGGTTCTTCCCCCAACACGTGCCACGGTTCGATAGCCTGACGCAGCTCGAGCTCAGTGCCTTCATAAACCACGCTGCCGTACCGGGGAAAGCGAAACTCAAGAAATGGCGCAAACCATTCACTACAAAACGGATATCCGCCGGTCTGTAAGTCCCACACCACGTCCTTCATATCTTGTGCGACGAAATGGGGTAGCATAAACCGGTCATGCAATTCGGTTCCCCAGCGCACCACCTGAGCTTGATAGGGCTGGGTCCAGAATTTCGCCACGAGGGCGCGCAGCAACAACATCTGTGACAGACTCATCTGGGGATGAGGTGGCATTTCAAAGGCCCTGAATTCCACCAAACCCAGGCGTCCCATGGCGGAATCAGGCGAATAGAGCTTGTCGATGGAGAATTCCGCGCGGTGTGTATTCCCGGTCAGATCCACGAACAAATGCCGCAGCAAACGATCCACTAACCACGGCGTCGCCGTTTCTTGCCCAGCCGGCTGCTTGGCCGTCAGTTGCTGAAACGCAATCTCGAGTTCATACAGGTGATCATGGCGCGCCTCATCCACCCTGGGTGCCTGGCTGGTCGGTCCCACAAACATGCCGGAGAACAGGTAGGACAACCCAGGATGATTCAGCCAATAAGTCGTGAGGCTCTTGAGCAGATCCGGACGGCGCAACATCGGACTGTCTGCCGGTGTGAGGCCGCCTAAGGTGACATGGTTCCCGCCACCCGTACCGGTATGGCGTCCATCGAGCATGAACTTTTCCGTACCCAACCGTGATTGGCGTGCCTCCTCATAGAGGATATGTGTGTTGCTGACCAGTTCCTCCCAAGTCTTGGCCGGGTGAATATTGACTTCGATCACACCTGGATCGGGAGTGACTTTGAACGACTGCAATCGGGGATCATAGGCAGGTGGATAGCCTTCCACCCACAGAGGGCTGTGCAGTTCAGCAGCAGTCTCCTCAACCGCCCTGACCAAATCGAGGTAATCTTCCAGGTAGGACTGTGGCGGCATGAAGACGTGCAGCCGTCCCTGTCTGACTTCCACACACAATGCTGTCCGAAGCACCTCCTGAGCCGATTCGCCGACCCCCCATGATGTGGTGATCGAGAGTTGCCGTTGATCGGGTGCGCCTGGCTCGCGCGTTCGAGGGCCGGCCGGCCCTAAGGGTTCGCGCGCCTCCAGAGGGTCTCGTTCTAGTTCGATCTCTACATCTTCCTGAGCCACCCAAGGG
>JBEVJJ010000313.1:0-3909 GCA_040510255.1 Nitrospiraceae bacterium
TTCACACTCCACGTCGGTCAGAGGGGAAACACGCAGTGCAGGCGAGAGAAGTTTTTCTGCTGCACGGACGAACTCATGCACTTCTTGTCTCACTGGTAGGTCTGGTGAGAACCCAAAGTTGTTAGTGCTGACGACTTCCATGATGACTCCTCCTTCGTTATCAAGAGCCTTACGTGTGCAACCAGTCGCGTGTGGCGACCGGACTTAGTTGACCTGCACTTCGATCGATTTCGGCTTGGCCTTGTCCGATTTCGGCAAATGCACGGTCAGCACGCCATTCCGAAATTCTGCCGTCAGCTTCTGTTCGTCCACCAGTTCAGGCATCGTATAGCTTCGCGCGAAGCGCCCATAGGTCCGTTCGACCCGATGGTACCGCCTGCCTGTTTCTTCCCTCGGCTGATCCCGCTGACCCGAGAGCGTCAGCACCCCGCGTTCTATTGAGAGTTTGACATCCTTCTTTTCCACACCAGGCAGCTCGGCATGGAGGAGAAACTCCCCCTCGGTTTCAACCACATCGACCATGGGGATCCAGTCGGCGAGCGCCATCGATTCCTCCCGGTCCTCGCGCGGAGTACCGCGTCCTCTGAGCACTCCGTTCAGACGCTGAGACATACTTTCCAGCTCCCGCAATGAATCGTGATTGATCATACCTCGCAAGATATCCATAGGGCTGATCCTCCTTGTGGCGGCGACCAGATACCCTGGACGCCTCTATTGCCTCAGCAGTTAATTCTGACGACTGTCCAGTCAAGAGGGGCGTTTCAAAAAAAAGTTTGGTCGCGGGGGAAAGCCGATCATGGCCGTCAATCCCTAACAACCTTCCGCCGGTGTACTTGTGGTGACGTGCGGAGGGCTACCAGGCAGAACGATATATACCCATAGGTTCACGCCGCCCTCTCAACTCTCGGCAGGTCGCACGGTTGTTTGGTTCCCAGGCACAGGTGGCGCAGGCGTTAGAGCCGGTGGTGCTTCAGCGTGGCACACCGCGTGCGATCACCGTGGACAACGGCAGTGAATTTGCCAGTCGGGTCATGGATGCCTGGGCCTATCGCCATGGGATTCAGTTGGATTTTATTCGGCCAGGTAAGCCGGTCGAGAATGGATTCATCGAGAGTTTCAACGGGCGGCTCCGGGATGAGTGTCTGAATGTGGAGGTGTTCTTCACCCTCGAGGATGTCCGCGAGAAGTTGGCACGGTGGCAGGCGGATTACAACCTCACCCGACCACACAGTGCACTCAGAGATCAGGCCCCGGCCTGCTTTGCGGCGGAGTGGTCCGCAGCCACGCCGATGACTCCGGCCTCCGCCGAATTACTGGAGACACTTACGAGCTATGTTAGCTTCGTAATGCCGCACGGGCGGCTCAAACCGATCACGCGCAGGCCAAATCCTCAGGTCTCGTCCAGTCTACATTCGCGGGGCGGGTCAATCGTGGACGACCTCACAGCGGCGTTGGAACAATTTCACCTGATCACTAGCAGGATGTTGAAAAAGACAAGGCCTTTTTCAACATCCTGCTAGAGACGGAGACGGAAATCCCGGCGCTCGAGCAGAGACCGAGTCGGCCCGTTCTTTGCTTCTGTCTTTCGAACAGAGTTGCACAGCGCAATGCATGAGCAAACCCTGGCGTGACGTTAGTGCCGGAGAGACGGACATCGGATGTCCGCCGCCGGCAAGGAGGAAACATGATGAAGACCTCTATTCCGTTACTGGCGCGTGGTCTGTCTGTGATCGTGCTGGCTCTGAGCCTCTCGGCTTGTAATACGACAAAGGCGACCATGGATACGACCCAAAAATTCTTCTCGAGCACCAGCCCGGAAGACCTATTTTCAGGCGACGGCATTGTCGTGAGGGATCAGCGAATCAATCTCTTTGCCGGTGTCGCGTATGAAAATCTCCGTCAAGAATCGGCAGCCGGAGGGGGTCAGTACGTCAGTTCATTGGCCAGGCTCTATCAGATTCCGGAGGGAAGGCACGGAGAATTCGCCATGCTCCTTCAGAGCAAACATGCCGCTTTGTTCGGTGCCGGACTAGAGGAGGACCGGTCCGCCCACCTCATGATGGTCCAGCGGTTGAATCAAGAACTGATGGCCGCATCATTGACTCAGTAGGACTCCTGTGGCTGCTCGGAATGCTGAGATAGCTAACCTTTATGGGCTAGACTGCGAGGTTGACCTTCTCACCTCTCATCCAAGGAGGAGCCATGATGTGGATGTGGAATGGGCTGATATTGACCTCGGTTTTTGCTTTCACAGGACTGCCGACCTTCGCCCGCAGATCTGGAAAATGCAGGTCGTCGACAAGAACTGCTTCATTGAGCGCTTCGAAGACGACAATTTTGATGCCGATGATCCCCATGTCCCACTGCAGGACCCGCAAGCGTACGCCACGTTGAAGAGCCTGGGGGGAAACCGTCCCAGGTCCGCAAACAGATCAAGACGTTGAACCAAATTGCCTGTACGCGTGGTTCGTAACTGTTGAAAGCAAAGCTCTTACTTTTCGTCCCGGATCGCGGCCCCGCGGCGCACACAGAACACCACTGGAGGAGTCCCTAGGCACGACTTTGCGGGCCCGTGAGCTATGGGGGTGGCCGTGTGGCCCATCGAAGAAAAACGATCACAGCAGAAGAAGTTCTCCGTCAAGAAGTACGGAGGGCGGCCTTCACATCCCGACCATGAAATTAAGGTACGCCCGTATAGCGAAAGCCAGCGACGCATCATCCTGAATGCCGCCGATTCTTGTTTGGTATAGCTGGGGTTCCTAGGCCCTCGAGGTCTTCAGACGACATTTACTAGGGGAATTCCGTGGTTGTCGATGGTTTTCCTTGTGCTACAAGTTTTGCACCGTTATAGCGGGGGGAACATCAAAAAAGCTTTCTCCTCACAGTCTTCGACAATCTAGTCATGGAAGCCGCGCACAAGCGGTGCTGAGGAGAAACACCATGTCGCACTCCTGGTCACCATTCTTCCAACCCGCCCGACTCTGGAATCTTCTTAAACAGACGTTCTCCTCATGGAGCAGTGATAAGGTGCCTCGACACGGCGCAGCATTAGCCTACTACACCGTGTTGTCTCTGGTGCCCTTACTCGTCGTCATCATCGGGATGATTGGACTGATCTTTGGCCAGGAAGCAGCGCAAGGCTACATTGTCGAACAGATCGCAGCGTTGGTTGGCCCGCAAAGTGCCGCGGCCATCAAGGACATGATCCAACGCGCGAATCAGCCCACCACAGGCATCGTCGCGACGGTCGTGGCGACCGCAACCTTACTGCTCGGTGCGTCGGGCGTATTCGGGCAACTTCAAGATTCCCTCAATACCATTTGGGGAGTGCAACCGAAAGAAGGACGCGGGATCTGGGGGCTCATTAAAGACCGATTTATCTCGTTCGCGGCGTTGCTCGGCACCGGGTTTCTCCTTCTCGTGTCACTCGTCCTCAGTGCCGCTCTCGCGGCCTTTGGCAAATGGTTTGGCGGGTGGCTGCCGGCCCCGGAGGTTGTGCTCCAAGTGCTCGAGTTCCTCATCTCGTTTGCCGTCATCACTGCTCTGTTCGCGATGATATTTAAGACCCTCCCCGATGCCCAGGTGGCCTGGCGAGATGTCTGGGTCGGAGCCGCGCTGACGGCGATGCTCTTTACGGTCGGGAAATTCGCGATCGGATTCTATCTGGGGAAAAGCGACGTCGGCTCCGCCTATGGGGCCGCGGGCTCACTGGTCATCCTCTTGGTCTGGGTGTACTACTCCGCTCAAATCCTCCTCTTCGGCGCCGAGTTTACGCAAGTCTATGCCAACGCGGTGGGCTCCCGCATCGTTCCATCGAAGGACGCGGTCGCCACCGACCCCACGAAAGCGGGAGCACCCACGACATTGCCACAGGACCATCGTTCTAAAAGACCAAGGTCTGACCAGGAC
>JBEVJJ010000314.1:0-5458 GCA_040510255.1 Nitrospiraceae bacterium
AAGCAGTAGCACAGCCAAGTCACTCACGAGCAGAGCGGAATCATGTGAATTCACCTCCAAACACCGCATCTAAAATTACCACGAATCAAATCCCGGCTTTGGCACTATTTTGAAACATCTCGCCCTCCGTGCAGCAAAACGGTACTTACGGACGATGTAGGACCTACACGATCTCAGCGTTCTCTCTGAGTGTTGCAAGGAAATGTCGCTTCCTGGATGGAGCAGCGATTCCCCAAAACCTCCCTCGTCTTGCCCCCCAGCTGCCCCATCCCTCCTGGCTAGTAACTTGGACCGTTTTGGTAGCACCCAGCGCAGCGCGCTTCACGTATTGGAACTTTCCATGAAGTAAAGTTTCTTCCGGCCGTTGAGCTGCTTTACCTTTTCATGATAATGTAAAGCCAATTGAGGAGCGCTTATGGCTGTTCAGAAGCTCAGCAGTAAAAATCAAATTGTCATTCCCAAAGAAGCCCGGCAGGCGATGGGTGTCAAAGGGGGCGATGAGCTATTGGTTGTTGTGAAGGACAATCTCACGATCGTCATGCCGAAGCCGAAACGCTATGTCCGAACACTACGTGGCCTTGCCAAGGGCACCTATCCGTCGGGGTATCTCAAGCGAGAGCGCCGCTCATGGTAAAGGCCCTGTCGGGCCTACCCGCGGAACATCAACGAATCGGTCTTGACACCAACCTCTTCATCTATTTTCTCGAAAACCATCCCAAATACGGAACGTGGTGCGCGTCCTTATTCGGCCTGATCGAACGACGTCGTAATCCGGCCGTCACATCGACCGTCACGCTTTTGGAATTGCTGGTCCAGCCCTATCGTCAACACGAGGAAGAGGTTGCGCAGAGAATCTTTGCGCTCACGAGCACATATCCCGGTATCGAATGGATACCCCTCACCATGTATGTGGCCGATCTAGGGGCTGAACTCCGAGCGCGCTACCGCCTGAGTACACCGGATGCGATTCAACTCGCCACGGCAATAAGCCGCAATGCCACGCGCTTTTATGGAAACGACCGAACGCTGCGCCGTGTGCAAGAGATCGAGTGTGTCATAGTAGACTATGTGACGTAAGACAGATCGGAGACTCCGCGCTCAATTGTCCAATGCCTATTGGCCAGCGCAGGCGCTGGGATGAGTGCAGCAACGGGAGTGATATTCAGATTGATGCTGTTGCGATCGGCGAGAGTTCCCGCTAACGGAAGGAGCGGCCATCGTGCGTATCTCCCACCCATCCCTGCCGTGCTCGGGTCCATGTTGTATGACGTGCTGCACGTGACGGGAGGCTGAGGCGCTCCAAGTCCTTGAACTCTCGATCACGGCGCTCTATTGCGTGGACTACTTTCATCTCACAATGTGATCTGGGGTCGGATCAGCTCCCTCAGGGCAACTGGCGCGATACGGCGCTGGATGCCTTCATCGCCATTGCGTTTGGGATTAAGAATGTCGGTTCCGCGGCGAGCGCTGCCACTGCTGTCTCCTCTCACGTCGTGTTTCTCTCGATTGTAAAATCATGGTCGCCCCTCTGCCTTCCTTCTTGACGCGTGCTTCTCCTCAGCGTAGCCTCCCGCGGGGTTTCTCATCACATCGGAGGACACGATGGTGGACGAGTGGCCGTATCGCCTCCTCGCGTTTGTCGGATTTTTTGCGATCGCTTCGCTGGCCTGGGTGACCGGACGGCGCAGTCGTCTCAACTGGAAGACTATCGGCGGAAGCGCAACGCTGGCCTGGAGTCTGGGCGTCGTGTCGTTCTGGTTTCCGGGGGCACGCTGGGTGTGGGGAGTGATCAACGACATGGTCGTGGCCATGCTGACCGCCTCCCAAAAGGGCACGCTCTTTCTTCTGGGTCCTCTCGCGTTGGGTCCGGGCCAGACGCTGCCTGACGGGACCCGGTCCGTGGGCTTCATCTTAGCCGCGCAAGCGCTTCCGGCCGTGGTGTTCTTTGCCGCCTTGATGGCGGGCCTCTACTACCTCGGCGTCATGCAAGCGATCGTCAGATTCTTTGCCCGCCTCTTTTATCGGACGATGGGATTGTCGGGGGCCGAATCTCTCTCCGGCGCCGCCAATATTTTCGTCGGCATCGAGGCCGGCCTGATCGTACGCCCGTATCTGGCGGCCATGACCCGCTCGGAATTGCTGATGGTGTTGACCTGTATGATGGCGACCGTGGCCAGCACCGTCATGGGCATCTACGTCTCGGCGTTGCAGCATGTCGTGCCCCAGATTGCCGGCCATCTGATTGCTGCCTCCGTGATTTCGATTCCCTGTGCGGTGCTCATCAGCAAGTTGTCATTTCCGGAAGACGAACGGCCTGTGACATTGGAGGGCGTGCCGTGCGACACCATCGACCGGGAGACGCCCCCTGCATCCGATGGGGATGCGATACCGCCGCCCTCCAATCTCATTGTCGCCTTGATCGACGGTGCGGCGCAGGGAATGAAAATGGCGGTCGGCATTGCAGCCTTGTTGATCGTGTTTCTTGGATTGGAAGCCCTGGTGGATCTGGCGCTGGCGCAGCTTCCTGCGTTCGGCGGAGTCCCTCTATCGGTCACCCGTGTCCTTGCCTGGCTGACCTGGCCGTTCACGATTCTCCTCGGCCTCCGTCCGGAGGAATGGCAGATCGGCGCAGACCTGCTGGGTTCGCGGTTTGTTGAGACGGAAGTGGCGGCCTATTTCAAGTTGGCCGCAGTGCAATCGGCCTCTCCACCCCCGCTCTCACCGCGATCGCTCACGACCATGACCTACGCGCTGTGCGGGTTCGTGCATGTCGCGAGTATGGGCATTTTTGTCGGGGGCATCGCAGCATTGGTGCCCCGTCGGGCAAAAGATGTATCGCTCCTGGGACTGCGCGCGCTGTGGACTGCTTTCTTGACGACGTTGCTCACCGGTTGTATCGCGGGAGTCTTGTCGTCGCTCTAGCCCGCATTCTTCATGAACGCCCGGGCAGATCTTTTCCAGCCGTTACACCATCCGTCACTAACCTGCGCCGCGGCGCATGGCAAAACACATGGGGCGGGAATCTTTGTCGACTATCAGTGTGACCGTCCATGCAGGCTTCATCCATGCCGACGCGAGAGCAACATAGGGGCGAGAAAGTGATAAGATGCGCCCTGTCACTTCCCCACCGGTTTGGAGGTTAATTTATGAAAGTCCCATTCACCCTCGGTGCGGTCTGGCATTTCGGTCTAACCGTCCCCGATCCACGGCGTAGCGCGAAATGGTTCATGCAGATATTTGGTTTGCGCAAGGAGTTCGACTATGAGGGAGGGGTCGGAGTCGGGAACGACCATGTCCTGATCGTCTTCTCAAAGGGCAAGCCGTCACCGAAAACGATCGGGCACATTTCCTTTCATCTTCCGAACATGGCTGCGTTGCACAAGGCGTTGGCCCATCTCAAGAAGCACAAGGTCGAATTGGAAGATCCGGGCGATGAAATCGGGCCGGTGGCTTCCGGTTCGCGGAGCATGGGCCTCTGGTTCCGCGATCCCGACGGCTATCGCTGGGAGCTGGCCGTTCAGAGGAAGAGGTAGCGAATGCTTGTCGATGAAGAGGCGGCCTCGTTCAACCGCTCGAATGACGAGAGCGACAGCACGTCGCCTCCCTGACCGAGTTCAAGGAATTCCCCGGGTCAGGTGTGTGACGTCCCGTGCCATCCAGCCGTTTCCGAATTCACGCCAATGCTGCGGTGCCTCGGTCGCCGGTGCGTCGAGTCGTTTGTGTCAGGTGCCAATTGACTGCCTGAAGCCCGAGGCATAAGCTCTTCCCGCATGAGAAGGCTCCTTCTCCGTAGAGCAGACCTTACGGTATGAACGCCACAGCCGAAATCAGGTCCCCCCCCTCTCTCCAGGCCAAGGTATCTGGTGAAGGCGCTCTGGTGTTGTCGATTGCAGGACAATTAGACTCCACCAGCACCGGGTCAATCTGGCGGAAGGCAATGGATAGGCTTGATGTCTCGCCCGCTGGACGAGTGGTCGTGGACGCGTCAGGCCTCACCTATTGTGATGGAGCCGGAGCCGCGTTCCTGTTGGAGTTGCGGCGCCTCCAAACGAAGGGAGGCGGAACGTTGGAAATCCATGGGCTCCAGGAACCGTTTGAACGCCTTCTCGATCTGTATGGCCGGACGGACTCCGAGATGGCCCTGTCGACTCCGGGCGAATCGCCTTCCCTTGTCGAGCAGATCGGGCGAGCCTCCGCCAAAGTCTGGCAAGACCTTCGTACCCTCGTTGCCTTTGTCGGAGAACTCTCCGTCGGGCTTCTCGATGCCGCAAGGCATCCGCGCAGGATTCGATGGAAGGATGCGCTCTTGACCGCGGAACTGGCGGGGGTGAACGCCCTCCCCATCGTCGCGCTGATCGGGTTTCTGCTCGGGCTTATCATGGCGTTTCAAGCCGCAATTCCAATGCGGCAGTTCGGGGCGGATATTTTTGTCGCGAATCTGATCGGGCTCTCCATGCTGAGGGAACTCGGGCCATTGATCACCGCCATTCTGTTGGCCGGACGGTCCGCGTCCGCATTTGCGGCCGAACTGGGAACGATGAAGGTCAGGGAAGAGATCGACGCCCTCACGACAATGGGACTGGATCCGCTTCGCTTTCTCGCCGTGCCACGCGTCATTGCCGCGGTCGCTATGACGCCCTTACTGGCGGTGTTCGCAAATTTATTCGGGCTGATCGGCGGCGCCGTGGTCATGCTCTCTCTCGGATTTACATTGACGACCTACGTCAATCAAATCCTCCTGAGTACCGGTGTCGGCGATCTCCTTGGAGGCCTGTTCAAATCCGTGGTCTTCGGAATGATCGTGGCTGCCATCGGATGCTTACGAGGCCTTCAGACCAGGACCGGCGCGAGCGCGGTAGGGATCTCGACCACGAGGGCCGTGGTCAGTGGGATCGTGCTCATCGCGATCGCTGATGGGATCTTCGCCGTCGTCTATTACTATCTCGGCATCTGAGACGAAGGACTGTCATGAACCAAGACCGGCGGCCGATCATCAGGGTGGAGCATTTCACTGCTGACTATGAGGGGACCATCATCATCGATGACGTGTCCTTTGAGGTGCAGCAGGGTGAGGTCTTCGTGATTCTTGGAGGATCCGGGTCCGGGAAGAGCACTCTCCTGAAACATATGATCGGCCTCTATAAGCCGCAACAGGGGAAGATCCTCATCGAGGGGGACAACATCGTGACCGCTGAAGGAGCAACACGCGCGCGGATCCTCAGGAAGATCGGGGTGATGTATCAACAAGGCGCCCTGTTCGGTTCCATGCCCCTACTGGAAAATATTCGTCTGCCCCTGGAGGAGTTCACGGATCTGCCCGCGGAGGCGATGGACCTCATTGCGGTCATGAAATTGAAGTTGGTCGGCCTGGAGGGTTTTGCCCATCACATGCCCTCGGAAATCAGCGGCGGGATGCAGAAGCGGGCTGCCATTGCCCGCGCCATGGCGCTCGACCCGC
>JBEVJJ010000315.1:0-5776 GCA_040510255.1 Nitrospiraceae bacterium
GGCTGGCTATTTCTCAGGCAGCCATTCCATTTGTCTACGGAAATTACGGCGATCAGAATGGAGTCGCGAGCGGACTGTCTCGCGGACTGAGGCTACGTTTCGGTGACAAGCCCAAGGATGTGGTGGTGATGGCTGGTGACGGCGGTATGGCGGACATCGGGTTTTCCGTCACGCTGCATTCCTGGTTCCGTCGCGAAAAGTTCACGACGATCATGCTGGACAACGAGGTCTACGGCAACACCGGCGGGCAGGAGAGCGGGATGACCAATCGAGGTGCGGTGTTGAAGATGGCTCCTCTGGGGAAGAAGTTTGACAAGATGGATATGGTGCAAATGGCAAAGGTTGCCGGTTGCGCGTACGTGGCGACGGTGGTGCCGAACAATCCACGACGAGTTGAAAGCGTGATCAAAAAAGCGGTCCTCATCGCCCGTGAAGTTGGCCCAACCTATATCCAGGCCTACACGTCCTGTAACATTGAATACGCGATTCCGACTGACAAAGTCATGGAAGATGCGAAAAACGTCGAGAATGACCGCTATCAGTTCACCGAATATATCAGTGACGATGCCAAGCAATACCTCACAGAACGGTATGGCTATAAGGAATTCTTGCAGAAGCCGGTCGCGAAGGCTGAGATCCCTAAGGCCTGAAACATTTAGCCGATTGCCTAAAGAAGGATTAAGGCATAAGGAGAACAGCAATGGCAAAACGATTCAATATCAGAATGGCAGGGGTCGGCGGGCAGGGGGTGGTGACAGGGTCACACATTCTCAGCACGGCGGTGATCCATGCGGGCGGAGAGAGCACTATCGTGCCTTTCTATGGATCGGAAAAACGGATGGCGCCGGTCGAAAGCTATGTGCGTGTTTCGGATGAGCCCATCTATGAGATCGGCGAAATCACGTTCCCGCATATCATCATCATCTTCCATCCCCAAGTCATTACCCACGGGAAGTCCTATACAATGCCGTTCTACTTCGGCTTAAAGGAAGACGGAGTGGCGTTGATCAATAACGACGGGCCGATGAAGTTGCACAGAGATCAAGCGGCGGAGCTCGAAGAACGACGGGCGAAGCTCTACTATTTGCCTGCCACAAAAATTTCTCTGGAGGTTGCGGGGATGGACCTTGCCACGAATATGGCGCTTATGGGGGCCATTGGGTGCATTACCGGCCTGACAACCATTGATGCATTGGAGCAGGCGGTGAAGGACCGGTTTCTCGGAAAAGGATTCGTCGTGTCTGGCGGGACTGCCGCATTGGATAGCGTGGTTGAGCGTAAGTTCAAAAAGAAGCAGGAATTAATTGATAAGAACGTGGCGTGCATCAAAGCCGGGTGGGATCATGCGGCCCAGAATGGCTGGGATAAGCCCTTTAAGGCGACCAAGAAGGCAGAAGCCGACGCTACTGCGGCCCTCACAAAGGGCTGATAGCCTACAGGAGACGAATTCATGTATCTAGTTGCTGACATTAATGTTGAGATCTGTGCGGCGACGAGTTGTAAACTCTGCACGCAGTACTGTCCAGAAGCCAATACCATTCAGTACAACGATAACTTGGGCAAGGAGCAGGGATTCAAGTACGGCTCCGCTTATGTGGCGGTCGATCGGTGTAAGGGATGTGCGCAATGCGTCTGGGTGTGCGACAACATGTCAAAGCACAACGCCATCAAGATGGTCATGATCGACCAACTTCCGAAGGCGGCCATTACAGACAACATCACATACGGAGAAAAGAGTACGACGGCCTCATTGGCCACCCCATGGTCGGTTTCAGCATAAGGGAGACGACAAGCGTGAGCACGACACCGCAACAGAAAGAACGTATCATCGTTCCTGGTCCGGCAGGTTTTCATCCCCCGTCTGCCGCCCAATTGGGAGTGATGCTTCCGGATCCGGGACAGGGATTAATGTACGGAGTTCTGGAGCCAAAGGAAGAACTTGTGATCGAAGAGATGGCGAAGAAAATGCTCACGAGTCCGAATGCCACGCTGTTTCCGGGCCCGCTGGTTCTCTGGGCGTGGAATGAGCATGCTGTCCAGAAGGCGAAGGCTGTCTTGGAAATTGCCGCCCAGATCCCGGATGTCTTGATTATTCCCATGCCTGACTATCGTCCGAAGTATCCCAAAATCGATCCAGAGGAAATGATCAACCCCAATCATCCGAATTTGACCATTTGGGGTAATAAAATCGAAGCCTGTATTTTTATCGGCGTGCATTGCCACTACGCCAACCTGACGTTAAAAATGATCAGAGCTGGCACGAACTGTTGCACCATGGCCATCTGTGCCGAGCAAGGACATGAAGATGCCATGCTGACAATTCGGGATTCCGACACCGCGAAATTGCAGCGGGTGGCGCAAATTTTCAAGCGAGTGCGTGAGCAGATGGGCATCAAGGTGCCCGCTAATGGCGAGAATGTTCGTTTCACCGGAACCCAGTCCAAAGTGCATGAGGGGAAAACTCATACCAATCCTCTCTCCTTTACGCCAAGGGCGACCGATCTCGGAAGTGCGGCGATGTTCGGCCACAAAGCAGAACATATGAAGAGCGAAGCATAGAACGGTTGGAAGGTTGATATAGCCAAGAGGTGTGACGATGAGCGAAGCCCTTGAATCCGAACAAAAAACAAATCCACAAGGTGACCCTATCACGAGTGTGGCGGCTCCAAAATCTGACGCGAAGAAGGACCCGCACGCAGAGGCCAAGAGACAAAAGGTCGTCACCCCTGAATACATGTTCCTCGAAGCGCCGAGGACAAAGGAATTCATCACGGGTAGCGAGGCTGCGAAAGAGGCGGTCCGTCGCTCGAATGTGGACATTTCCATCGCCTATCCAATTACGCCGCAGAGTGAAACGATGCAGCTCATCGGCGTTCTCTATGGCGAGGGATACGTAAAGGAATATTACCGTGGCGAAGAGGAATATGGTGTGATGTCGGCGATCGCCGGGGGATCGCGGGCCGGAGTACGATGCTTTACCGCGACCGCTGGTCCGGGCACCTTGCGGGGAATTGAGCCCATCGCATCTTGGCCTGGTCACCGGTTGCCTGCGGTGTGCATGTTTACATGCCGGGTAGTGAATGCGCCGCTCGCCATTCAGCCGGACAATATCGAAGTGTCGTATTTGCTCAATTGCGGGATGATCGTTTTTCACGCCGAGAATCAGCAGGACATGTTTGACTTCATCCTGGCGGCATTCATTATCAGCGAGAAGAATGATGTGACCCTCCCAGTGGGAGTCTGCTGTGACGGATTTTTTGTCACTCATGCCCGCGGATATGTTCGCATGCAGGAACGCGGCATTAAGTTACCCGCACGAGAGGCGTGGCGTGGCGCGGTACCTGTACTTGATGCCGAGAATCCGCCCGCTCGTTTGTCGCGCGACGCCCCGGTCCAAAAGTCCAACTTCATGGCCTACAACATCCATGCCGTGTGGCAGCAAGAAGTGTGGGCGGCCGTAGAGCGGTCGCGTAAGTATATCGACAAGTACATGGGGGGGCTCTGTACAGCGGAGAATATGGAAAATGCAGAAGCTGTCATTATCGCTGCAGGCAGCGCGGCGGCTCAATCGCGGGAGGCCGTTCGGCTGTGCGCAGAGAAAGGCATGAAGGTCGGTTTGATTAAAGTTCGATCGCTGCGGCCTTTCCCGACCCAGGAATTGCGTGATCTCTGTAAGAATACAAAACTAATCGTCATTCCCGAGTTCAATTATGTTGGATGGCTGGCGAAAGAAGTTGCCACTGCGATTTACGGTCATTCGAAAGCGAAGATCATTGCAGGTCCGCATGTGTACGGTGGGCAATCGATGCCGGTAGAGTTGATCGTGGATGAGGTTGAATCCGGCTTGACCGGGAAAAAGTCGACCAACGTTCCATTGTCTGCGATCATGGGAACTGATGTCGATCAGGCCGCCATGGGCCACTTCATGCGAAGCATCTGAACGCATTTGAAAAAGGAAGGGCCCGTCAGGAAAATGGTTCCTGACGGGCCCTTGTCGTTTTGATTTTCCCCTTCCGTGGAAGTATTATCCCTGCAGATCTTCCTGGATCATGTCTTCACTGTCCGGCATTCCGTACGCAATAAATTTAGCATAGGAAAGATAAATCATGCTGCTGTCGCGCATGGCTCTCGCTCCGTACGTCATGCGCTCAAGTTTGGAGGCATCTGAGCTCTCCTGAGTGCGCATGGTTGCCACTTGTTCCTCTAGAAGCAGAGTATATCTTTCCATTGCCTGTTCCACCTCTCGGTAGGCTTGTAGAATAGCGTCCGTCATAGGCATATCTCCTTCCCACGAGGTAAGATACAGCACGCCCTTTTCAGGGGTCAACCGTAACAATGGACGTACCTTCAAACGCGTTTTCAAGTCGCTTAGAACAGGTTCTGACGCGTGTGAGCGGGATAAATCTGGCGGATCTTGCTCCCAAGACCAGGCTGGATATTGCCAAACATGTCGGGCAGTTGTCATATCGATTCACGCGCGAGCGAGAGGTGACAATGGGAAACTATCTCGAGGATCCAGCAACTGCACGTGCGTATCTGGCATACTTCTTCCCGGTGAATGCTGCCAAAGTGTATAGGTTGCTTGGCGAGTTGGCACCCACATTTCCCAATATCGATTCCAATGTTATGCGGGTGCTGGATCTTGGATGCGGTCCTGGGACAGGCGCGATGGCCGTGCTCGACTGGGTGCAATCAAGGGGGTGGGTTCAATCCGGGAGACTGCATTCTGTTGCTGTGGACCAATCGTCAGCGTCGCTGATGGCTTGCCGCCGGCTTTGGTCGGCATATTGCGCGAGCGAAGGAAATTCTCGCCATACGTTGCTTCCTCTCCATGAGGACCTGCAGGAAGGGCTCTCTCGTCAGATCAAGCAGGCAGGCGGGCCGAGGGGATACGACTTGATTATCATCCAGAATGTCCTATCGGAACTTGCGACTGGAAAGCCGGGCCGGGAGGAGGTGCGAACCAGATTAGTCACCAGCGCGCTGGATATGCTTTCGGACCATGGTACCGTCATGGTCATCGAGCCCGCCCTTCGTGATGCTTCCCGGCAGCTCCACGAGGTCAGGGATCGACTCCTGCAAGACCAGAAGTGTACCGTGTATAGCCCCTGTTTGCATGAACGGTCTTGTCCAGCGCTCGTGAAACCGGATGACTGGTGTCACGAGGAACGTTCATGGGTCCCACCGGCCTGGATCCAGGCCATTGATCGCGACATAGGCTTTATTAAAGATGCATTAAAGTTCTCCTATGTGTTGCTTCGCAAGGATGGCCGATCGATCGTCCGGCGCGCGCCGGACGTTTACCGCGTCGTGAGCGAACTTCGTGTGTTCAAGGGAGAAAAGCGAGCCTGGTTGTGCAATGAGAATGGAAGACCTGAGGTCGGACGGCTTGACCGGGTAACCTCGTCTCAGAATGCTGCGGTCGATGACTGGCATCGCGGAGCCATCGTGCGTATCAGCGAGATTGTGAGAAAGGAGCGAAAGGGGAAATTGTCAACGGTGGGAAGAATTGAAAGCGACACAGCAGTCCAGATCATTCGTCCGTCTGAATAGTTCGCGTCAACGGACAAGACCAGGTGACGAACGGCGCACGCGTTCGGTTGCGGCATCATGCGTTGGATTAAAGAGGGACCCGTTGCGGGTCGAGCCGAGCCGCCTGAGCGGTCAGTGCTGCTACACGGATCGGATGAAAAACTGAGGGGCGCGGTTGGTTCGATGGGGCGCAGAACTAGTCTGCTTCTGGCTCGGAACTTCCGTGCTGGTGGCTGACTCGGTC
>JBEVJJ010000316.1:0-7690 GCA_040510255.1 Nitrospiraceae bacterium
CACGCAGCACGTTGACCAGATCAATAACTTCCTGCCGCCGATAGAAATGCTTTTCCCCATCCATAACATAGGGAATCTCATGCCTCCGTAACGCTTCTAGATACGTCTCCGCCTGGGTCAATTTTCGAAACAAGACAGCAATGTCTCCGGGTTGAACAGTATCTGTGTGAGTCGTCTCGGCGTCCCCTGGCTGCTTAGTCAAAAGTGCCTTGATCCAGCCGGCCAATTGCTCCGCTTCCAACCGCGTTGCCGCCGCTCCTTCCAACGTCTCTCCTTCATCTTGGCAGCTAGTGACTAGACGAACCTCGACACCTGGTTGTTTCATATGAGTGGAACGGTTCAATTGCGCGATCAGCGGGACGTTCGACGGTTGAACATTGGGTACCGATCGCAACAGCCGGTCAAACATGCCGTTTACGGCATTCAACACCAACTCATTGCTTCGAAAATTGGTCGAGAGCTCGCAGATGAGCGCGCCAGAGGATTCCAACTTGGCCACGACACGGTCGAACGCCTCGATATCCGCGCGGCGAAACGCATAGATAGACTGCTTTGGATCTCCCACAATAAACAGTTTGCCTGGTTCTGGTTCGACGTCTCGCCATGAGGTCGCATGGCGTCCCACCTGCTCGGCCAAGAAGAGCACGATTTCATATTGCACCGGATCGGTATCCTGGAACTCATCGACAAGCAAGGCACGGTACTCGCGCTTGAACCGAGCCCGTATCATTGGATGGGTATGCACAAGCGTGCGGGCCTTCGCCAGAAGTCCGTCGAAGGTCATCCAACCAGACTCGCGATAGGAGGCGCGGAGTTCACGAAGAAATGGCGACAAGACCGTCATGAGCCCGTCGAACAACGGACGATCAACCTGTAAAGCACGCCGTGCGATACGGACCAACCCCTTCGCCTGTAAAAAGTCTTCATCGTCCCATCCGGCAACCGTATCGCCAACCTCTTTGTGTATCGTATCGCGCTCTGCCTCGGAAATAGATTCGAGACCGGCAACACCGTTTTGGACAAGACGGCGAAAAATTTCAGCAGAAACCGCCAACATGGAGTCGATCTTTTTCGGCTGAAATTGTTGATGCCGGCGCAATAGCTGGTCCGCCTGATCCAGCTTGGCACGGAACCATTCCTGAATAAGCGGTGATACGGTTACCTGGCTAAGCTGCTGCTGCAGTTCCTCCAAGGGGAACAATTCGCTCCGCAACGCATAGGCCACGTTTTTCATGGTTTCCAGCCCGAATGTCTTGAGCAGCGGACGCCATCGGTCATGATCCGTGCCCGTGGGACCGAGTTCCTGGTCGAGCCACTTCTCCCAGCGTTTCATGAAATGGCTTTCAAACACAGTTTCGTCCTCGTCTGTCTGAAAATGAGGATCCACTCCGGCTTCGATGGGATACAACCGTAGGAGATGAGCAGCAAAGCTGTGAAGCGTACCGATTTGCGCTCTCTCAAGATCACGCAGGGCCGCTTCGGATCGTGCTGCGATTTGGCTGGCGGAAAGGCCGTATCGTTGCTGCAGATCAGGGAGGTGAACCGATCCGGAGGGCCCGGTGACATGTGGATTCTGACTGCTGGCGAGAATATTCCGAAGACCCTCTCGCAACCGAATCCTCATGTCTGCGGCGGCCTTGTTCGTGAAAGTCACCGCGACGATGTGGGACATCTGGAGAGGATCCGGTTCCCGCATGATGAGATGAATCAGGCGATTGACCAACAACGTCGTCTTTCCCGTTCCCGCCCCTGCGATCACGATGACATTGCGATCGAAGGTGGTGGCTGCGGCCAGACGGCTCGACTCATCAGGAATAGACCCCTGATTGGTCATGCCGGTTCCTTTTGTCTTCTCAATAATCGAAGGGATTTGGAATCCGCATCGCGATGTGCACGCCACCAAGTCGGATGGTGGAGGTAGCGGCATGAGACCGTGTACTCGCAGTATGAGCAGTAGGTACCCGGCAAAATGAGGTGTCGTCCTGATTGAATTCCATCCAGCAGGGTGCGGATCGTGTCCATGAGTGGCTTCCCGGAGGATGAGTCCCAGACCGTTCGATCGAAGGATGCCCGTTCCACGAGGGGATCCCCGTGGGGAACAAGAAAGACAAAGTCGACTCGTTCTGGCCTGTCCTGGCTTTCGGTGAGGACCATGCACGCATATAGGGCCGGCTGTAAGCGTTTGCCGCGTAAGGCTGCTTGTACGAGATTGCGGTCATCGGCTTTGAGGTTCGAAGCATGACGGTATTTGTAGTCGATCACTCGGATCCTGCGTGTAACCGAATGCCTGTCGACCCGATCCAAGCGACCCCGGATGCGTAAATTGGCCGGACCGGCTGTATCAGGCTGGGCGAGAGTCCCTTCCGCTTCTACCTCAAAGGCGATGGGTACAAATCCCTCCTGGCGATAATCCTGCTCGTCCAAATCGACGACTGCGGTGACAAGTTTTCGTACCGTGTCTTCCGCCAGCTGCCAGAGGAGATGATAGCCGGTTCCGTGGGTTTCGCCGTATGCCGCAAAAATTTCAGCCACTCCCGTCGCAATGTGATCTTCCAGCATGCCGGGTAAAAACGTCTGTCTGGGCCAACCGTCCTGCGTCAATCGTTCGTAGATGGTCTTCAACGCAGCATGTGAAAGATGTCCGAGAGCCTGTGGCGGCAACTCGAGTTGCGGTAAGTTCCTGATGGATTTCAGCCGAAGTATATGCGACACGAAATATTGAAAGGGACATCGTGCATAGGCTTCGAGTGAGGTTGGAGATACGCCGCGCTCCTCGACACTGTGTCCACGAGCCGCTGACGGACCAACCACGCCATCGTATTGGCCCGATCCGTCCGTCTCGCTTTCCATCTCGAAAAGTGCATCTCGCCCGTTCTTGAAAAGGAGGATGTTCTGTCCCCCTGCTGGAACCAGTTCGCTCGGGTCACGGCCTTGTAGAATGGCAATCGTTCCCAGTTCCTCTCTGGTCAGCCACTGGGGACTAAATAACGGGAGCGCGAGGCGGTCCGACCATCGCCGTGGCACCACTACTTCATCTAACCTGTCGACTGTCCGTTCGTGGGAAGAGCTGTCGAGCAAGGCCGACGCGGCCAGTGGTCGCCCGTCGGAATCCGCGCGTTGATAAGACAGGTAGAGGCGCTCTCGCGCCGCTTGAGTGAGGAGCCTAAAGAGGAGTAGTTCTTCGTCATAACCATGAAGTTTTTCATCAAGTTTGTAGCCCAATGTGTCACTGAAGAATCGCCGGTGCCGATCCCTCAAGAAAGCATCTTCGTGAATAAATCGCGGGAACACCTTCTCATTGAGACCGATCACAAATAGGGCTCGAAAATCGATGCCTCGGGCAGCCATGGCATCCAAGACCTGCACGCCGCGATGGGTTGATGGCGCGATCTCGCGCGTCGAACGCTCAAGTACATGCATGAACGTTGTCTTCCATTCTTCCCACCCTACCGACAGCCCTAGACGACCAAGCTGCGACATCTGAAGGAATGCGTGCGCCAGTGCGTCGTACGTCGCGCCCATTGAGGTTCCATCGGAGTCAATTTCCAAGGACGGAAGGGAAAGGCCGGAAATCTCCATCCGACGCGCAGCAAGAGAAAGAAAAGCGGAAGTCAGTTCGTCATACCCTCCTTCCGAGGGTACCGACCGACAATCGTCGCGAAGCCCTGAGACCTCGCGCCAAAATGCCTGAAGCTGAGCGGTGTCGATCGAGAGAGGAGCAAGTCCCTCACGACTATCATCATTCTCCTCGTCAGGTCCCGAACCCCACGCATCGACTCTCGCGACTCGCGCAAGCCGCTGCCAATCCTGGTCTCCGCTGACAATTCCCAGAGCATTGGCTGCAATCCTCCATTGATCGGGGCGTGGTTCGATATCACCGGTCTCCCGGCGCAACCGATAGTACGGCGAACTCAATAGGTCAAGTACCGCAGATCGAGAGAACCCGGCAGCCAGGATTTCTGCAAGCTTGAGCAGGGTCTTGGCGACTGGCTCCCGCAACACCGGTACCGTGCCGCTGGAGACAAATGGAATGCGATGCTGGTCAAAGATACGGCGGATCCCCTCCTGATAGACGGTGAGACTTCGGGCCACCACCCCGATTTCATGGAATGCGTATCCATTTGTTTCGACAAGCGACAGAACCTCCTTACAGACACAGATCAGCTCGTCATCTGAGCCGGCCGTATTCAGCATCCGTGTCAAAGGGGTCCGGCTCGGGACTTTGGAACCTTCTTCAGCAACAGCGCGTGTTGGAGGATCGATGGTTCCCCGTAGCGGTTGCACATGCCGATCGAAGAACCGTTGTGCAAAGCAAAACTCCGGCCCGCGATCGAGGGGAAAGTACAGCGTGACAGGGATATGCTGGATCAGCGCTTCCAGAAGCGTCAATTGAACCTGAGTGAGGTCATAGAACCCATAATAATAGAGAGCCGTCAGGCTGCGGAGAAAATCAGACGAGGGGATCAGCTCAACAACTGCTGATGCTAGATCATCGGGAGACCCGACTTCCAGAATCTTCGCTGATTCCTGCAACGCCGCGTACAACGTGAACAATCCCTTGAGCTTTGTGATCTCGTCCGCTTCCAGATGCTCCTGAAGCTCACCCCGGGATACGGATTCCACCGCATGGATGGCGAGGGAAGGATCGACCATTGCATCCTTGATATCACGCACCGTTGTCCACAGTGCGGCCCATACACCTTGCGGGAGAGACGTGAGCGACCATGCCTCTCCATGTGGGAGGCGGCGATGGCCAAGTTGCTGCAATAACTTCTCGAAGAAGAGATCCGAGACGAGATCAACCCGCCTGCCTAACCCGCTCCCCCGGTGTCGACCCTCTTGATAGAGATGCAGCGCCAGTTGATGAAATGTGAAGATATAGACCCCGCTCATTGCCCAGCCATGATCAAGGCACAGCAATCGTTTCAAGTGGCGACGGAGGTCGTTTGAGGGAACGATGATCGCGACCGGTGCGCCAGAGTTGTGTGATTTGACCTGCTGGAGATCGCTGAGGAGCCAGGTTTGGAGGGATGGATGAACCGGGCCGGTGACGACGCGCAGCATTCAGAATGTGGTGTGTTGTTCGTGAGGCGTGAAGCGAAGATCAGATGATGTCATCGGCCGGTTCCCCGTCCGCGCTTCAGGAGATACGAGCAGAGGACGACGCGGTTACCCGGTTTCAGGGCCGAGAATCTCCCCGTTACAATCAACACAGGACCAATCCCCATCGATGAAGGCCATCGGTTCACCACAGATCCCGCACTCCGGCGGAGGGCCCTTGTCGATGACGGGCAAAATCGGAAGTTCAATATCGAGTTCTTCTGGGTCACTCACAAGAGAACTCCTATGTCGGTTGTGGTTTCATTTTGAGCTGCAGAGCCTTCTCGGCGCTCTGCCGGCTGGGCACCCCGACAAATGTCAAGCGTCCGTCGATGATCGTCGCCGGAACCGCACGGACGGAATGGCGATTCGCCAAATCCTGCCCGTCCGTTGTCGTGATGTCGACTTCGCGATAGCTAAAGCTATACTTTACGCGCAACTCCTTCCACAGACTCTTAGCCGATGGACAGGCGCCGCATGACGGGGAATAGAGCAGCGTGATATTTGCCATAAGCAACTCCTCGCAACAACCAGTGATGGATCTTAACACCGCCGGAAACGTCCCTGCAAGCAACTCCTGGACAGGATGAGCTGACGCCACTGCGAGGCAGCCTGGTTCTGCGCGAGACCTCGAAAAAGTGAGGCGGCCTTCCATAGGCTGTCAACAGACTGAGTGGCCACGAGACATGGCGGTGGTTGGAGGGGAAGCTGTCATGTATAGTGCGGGCCATATATACTGTTCTTTGACCTCCGCACCGACGATGTGGAGGATTTGCCATATTCAGGAGAGCGATCATGAGTATTCATCCACGTGCCGGACAAAAGGTGTCACCGGATCTGCTGATTGATGTCGAGCAACTCTGTCACGCGTACAGTGCCACCATTCCCGATGCAACTGATCCTCTACAGCGCGTCAGTTTTGGCACAAGCGGTCATCGTGGCTCCGCGTTCCGCGCATCGTTCAATGAAGCGCACATTCTGGCCATTACCCAGGCAATCTGTGACTACCGCCGTAAAGAGGGAATCGGGGGACCGCTCTTCCTCGGGAAAGACACGCATGCGCTGTCCGCCCCCGCGTTCCGCTCCACCGTGGAAGTGCTCGCCGGCAACGGGGTGTACGCACATATTGATCAGGCAGATGGATACACTCCTACTCCCGTCATCTCTCACGCGATTCTCACCTTTAATCGGAACCGCACATCGGGCTTGGCGGACGGTATCGTCATCACTCCCTCGCACAATCCGCCCGAAGATGGCGGACTGAAATACAATCCTCCTCACGGCGGCCCCGCGGATACACAGACAACCAAGGCCATCGAAGAACGGGCGAACGAACTGATCGTCGGAAAGCTCACCGGCGTCACGCGGCTACCGTATGAGCAGGCGATCAAGGCGTCCACGACTCAGCGCCACGATTACATCGGGAATTATGTGGCTGATTTGACCACCGTGGTCGATCTCGAGCGCGTCAAGCAGGCCGGACTTCGCATCGGTGTCGATCCGCTCGGCGGCTCGGCCATTGCTTATTGGAGGCCTCTCGCCGACCGTTACGGCTTGGATCTGGAAATTGTCAATCCCGCGGTTGATCCCACGTTCCGCTTCATGTCTCTCGATTGGGACGGCAAAATTCGCATGGATTGCTCCTCACCCTACGCGATGGCCTCCCTGATCGCCCTGAAGGACCGCTTCGACCTGGCCTTCGGGAATGATACCGATACGGACCGGCATGGCATTGTTACCCGGGCCGGAGGCCTCATGAGCCCCAATCACTTTTTGGCCACGGCGATCGCGTATCTGTTTGCACATCGAACTGGTTGGCGGTCCGACGCCGCTGTCGGAAAAACCGTCGTGAGCAGCAGCCTGATTGATCGGGTCGCCATCAAGCTCGGGCGCCGGCTCGTCGAAGTACCGGTCGGCTTCAAATGGTTCGTGCCGGGCCTGCGTGACGGATCCTTGGGATTCGGCGGGGAGGAAAGTGCCGGCGCCTCATTCTTGCGGCAAGACGGCTCCGTATGGGTGACGGATAAAGACGGCATTATCATGGATCTCCTGGCAGCAGAAATAATGGCGACGACAGACCGTGATCCGGCGGAACTCTATCGGGATTTGACGAAGGAGTTGGGTGAACCAGTGTACGAACGAATTGACGCGCCGGCCAGTCGGGCACAAAAGGCGATATTGCAAAAGTTGTCGCCTCAACAGGTATCCGGCAGCACTGTCGCCGGTGAACCGATCACAGCCATGTTCACAGAAGCGCCGGGCAATCATGCGGCGATCGGTGGTCTCAAAGTCGTCACGGCCAACGGATGGTTTGCTGCCCGGCCGAGCGGGACGGAAGACGTATATAAGCTCTATGCGGAGAGTTTCAAAGGCCGGGAACATCTGCGGCAGATCCAGGACGATGCGCAAGCGCTGATTACAAAAGTCTTTTCTTCCACCCCGGCGTGACGGCGCCGCGTACCTGGGACCGAGCATTGAGGAGAGAGTATGCCGGGACACGTGAGCACAGTATCGAGTCTGTGTGTCCTGTTCGTCATGGCAAGCTGTGCCGGACCTTCCATGGAACGACCGCGAGTCAATGCTGTTCCGG
>JBEVJJ010000317.1:0-3779 GCA_040510255.1 Nitrospiraceae bacterium
ACGCTGCCTCGATCTCACCTGCCCACCCCTAGCCGCGCCAGGGACGCGGCTTTTTCGCATGGGTTGTTACTGCTTCCGCGTATAGGTGATCTCCATCATCTTCGTTTCCTTGCCGCCGTCGTGGCTTCCGTACATGTCGAAGATCTGGGTATTGCTGTCCACGATCTTCCACACCGCGCGATGCGACATATGCCCTCCACCCAACTCAGCATGTTGTCCCTTCAGTGTGATGGTCTTGCTATCGGCGCCGGCTGTCCCCTCCATCACAAACACTCCGGTCCCCATGGTATCGATCCACGTGGACACGTACCGCTTACGCAGGTTGTCGTATCCGGTGATCCCCATCCCGGAGTAGGGATGCCCCATCATCTCGCCGGTGAATTCCTGCTGAAGAAATCGTCCGTCCAGCACCGTTTTCATTTCAACAGATCCGGCAGATTCCGTCGGGGGCTTGCCGGGCTCCATCCATTCCTTCGTCTTGGTCGTCCAGCTGCCGGCCAGACTTGCGAGCTGCTTATGCTGTTCACCGGGCGTGGCCAGCTTCGTATAGGCCTCCATCATCGCTTGCGGGTCCATCTGTTTCTCCGCCTTCTTGTCCTTGGCCATCGCCAGAGAAACCGTCAAGGCTATACATAATCCTGTGACTGCCAGATGTGTGAGCCGCATGTTCCCCTCCTTAAATATGGTTGTGTATGGTTCTGCTTACTCGTTTCGCTTCAGCCAGACTCAACCAGCATCTTCTACCAATCGTCTCGACCGGCTGAATCAGCCTCTACCTAGTTTGTCGATCGAAGGTCCGGAAATCGACATCTCCAGCGAACTTTTCTTACCCTCGCTGCTACGCGCTGCTTTCCATCGAAATAGGCACTACCATCGCTACGGACGCTGCTCAAGCGGCAGCCCCCTGGCCTCCTCGACGACCCACTCACCGGTCTTATCAATTGGTTCTCAGATTGTCCCAGGAACCGCTCAGGTCTTGGCAAAGATTGCCGCCATTTTATCAAGGCACTGCTCCATACCCATTTTGGACATCTCCATCATCTGACCTATTGGCCAGTCGTATTCCGTCACGGTTATTCTCGTCTGGTTGTGACCCGCGGTTTTGAAAGTGACGAGATTGCGCACTTCTTCCGGCATATCCGGCGGCAAGCCCTGCTGGGCCGGGTCAACCCTGTTGCCGCCCTTGTCGGCGAAGTGGTGAAGGTACTCGATCTCCCGCATCGGCACGATCTTCGTGTAGGTCCAGGTGCTGTACATGTCCTGGCCGCCGAAATGTTTTGGCGCGCGCATACAGACCAGAGATTTGCCACCCTCACGAACATCCATTTTTGCGCTGGGCGACGTAAACCCATCGGGCCCCCACCACCGCATCACCATGTTCGGATCGACCCACACGTTCCAGACCTGTTCGACTGGCGCGTCAAAGACGCGGGTAAACACCAGGTCCTTTTTCTTTTTGCTCTTTGTGGTATCGGTCATATCGTGCTCCCCTTCTTGCGACTGATCCGATTCGTCGAGTGTCAGAGATTGGCGATGTCAACACAGCCTACGATCGCTCAATCACCGCGTGAATTACTTCCCCTCATACGCCTGTTTGAGCTTTGTGATATCGAGTTTTTTCATGTGAAGCAACGCCTTCATGACTCGTTCAGTTTTCTTCGCGTCCTTGTCTTGAAACATCTTCTCCACAGCAGTGGGAACGAGTTGCCACGACAGCCCATATTTATCTTTGAGCCAGCCGCATACTCCCTCTTTTCCGCCTGCGGAGAGCTTCTCCCACATCTTGTCCACCTCTTCCTGCGTCTTACAGTTCACCACGAGCGAAATAGCCTCCGTAAATTTGAAATGCGGACCGCCGTTTAACGCCATGAATTCTTGTCCCTCAAGTTGAAAGGTCACGGTCATGACCGAACCCTTCGGTCTGCCAGAAACCTCTGCGCCTGCGTCTCCATAGCGGGCAATCTTTCCAAGCTTGGAATTCTTGAAAATCGACACATAAAACTTGGCCGCTTCTTCCCCTTTGTCATCGAACCACAAGCACGGGGTAATTTTCTGCATGGGTATCTCCTAGTTATCGATCATGATTCGATGCGAGTCGTCATGTCTCCGACGCAGCATCACAACGTGCGAACGTGCCGGAATCTTCACGTCCTCGACTTTTCCCAAAGAGTGATGACGTTGCCTTCCGGATCCGCGAAGTCCGCCATAAAACCATGCTCTCCAATTGAGTGTTTGGGCGTGACGACCTTCCCTCCTGCCTTCTCTATTGCCTGCAGTGTCTTGTCAATGGAACCGGTTTCCACGCCAAAGGACGGGTGGTCGTCTTTCGACTTGCGCTTGTAGAACCCCCCATTGATGCCTCCTGGTTCAATCGGATTGTGATCTTTATCCGCGGCGGTCGTATGTGCCATCGCCCCCTCTTCGCCCCATAGCTCAACCTTCCAATCGAAAACGTTTTCATAAAACTGTTTTGCCTTCTTAAAATCCGAAGCTGGGATCTCAAAAAACGCCACTTTGTTCTTCATCATGTCTCCCCTTTCCTCTTTTACAAAAGTTCGATGCGTTTCTGATCCGACACCCGTTGCTATGTCCTTGCCGGCCTTGACCATGATCATGAATCACGCGGTGACTCAAAGATCAGAGAAGCTCTGTGCCGGTCATTGCCGCTACTCATTCGGCAATCCTGCGACCTCCCTCACCGGCCGAATCTCGACGGCTCCGATGCGTCCTCCGGGAATCCGAGCAGCAATAGCGATGGCCTCGTCACGATCCTTGGCTTCGATCAGGAAATAGCCGGCGAGCTGCTCCCGCGTCTCGATGAACGGCCCGTCAGTGACAAACGATTTGCCGTCGCGCACCCGAACGGTAATTGCCGTCGCCGTCGGCTGCAGCGGCGACGCGTGCAGATATTGTCCGTTGGCGTGGAGCTGATGTGTAAGCTGCACGGATTCCGCAAGCATCTCCTCCCGCGTGCCCTCGCTGAACTTCGCAAAGTTCTCTTCATTGTGATGAACCAGCAGCATGTATTTCATAAAATTGCCTCCATCTTTCGTATCTCGTCGTTCGTAGTTCCCAAAAACCGTCGCACGTGAATCGCATCTCGTATCTCGTGAAGATCGTTTGTACTTAAAGGAAGTTCTTCACCCTTTACGCGCCTATCTGTGCTAGTCCACCGGCAGGATGTTCAAAATGGCCACCGTTCTCACCCACCCAACCCCGGTGCGTCAAGACGCACCGTTCCGCAGCGCGACCGTAGGGTGCGCGATGCGAGGAATAACGAGCATCAAGTTCGCGCACGCCGCCGAGTCGGTGAGGCGGCCGGTTGTCAAGAAGCTCGGAGGCGTAATAGTTCCCACCCGCCCAACTCCGAGCCCGCCGAGGCGGGCTCTCAGCTGGGGTACGTTGAGGACGCTTCCGAGCTGAGAACAAAGCTGGCGGTCGTTTTCAACATCCTGTTAGGGCAGCATGCCCGGGATGTCGATCACCGGCCTCACTTCGACAGCCCCTTTCCTCGCCATGGGAATCTGGGCGGCGATGGCAAGCGCCTCGTCGAGATTCTTCGCATCAACGAGGAAGTAGCCACCCAGTTGTTCGCGCGTCTCCGCGAACGGCCCATCGGTCACGAGCCGTTTGCCGTCGCGCACCCGGACGCTGGTCGCCATGACGGTCGGCTGCAACGGGTTGGCGGCCAGATACTGCCCCTTGGAGTGAAGATCGCGCGCAAATTTCGCGGACTCCGCATAGCAATCCTGCCTCTCCGTCTCGCTCAGGGCATTTTC
>JBEVJJ010000318.1:0-8063 GCA_040510255.1 Nitrospiraceae bacterium
GGGAGCCGGTAGTACTGTGATTGTCGCCGTGACGATGGAAGACTCCGCCACGTCTGGGGATACCCTATGAAGCTCGGAGGATTTGAGATCCATCCCCTTACCGACGGCCGGTTCAGGCTGGATGGGGGCGCCATGTTCGGAGTTGTGCCCAAAGTCATGTGGCAGAACTGTTGTCCGGCGGACGACATGAACCGCGTCCCTCTCAGTCTGACCTGCTTATTGATCAGGGCGCATGGAAGGAACATCTTGGTGGATACGGGACTCGGTGACAAGGACGACGCGAAGTTTCAGTCGATCTTTGCAATCGATCGTACGCCGACTTTGCGGGAGTCGTTGAGGCAGCGAGGCCTCGCTCCCGATGACATTCACCTGGTGATCAACACACATCTTCACTTCGATCATGCGGGGGGGAATACGACGAGACGCGGAGACCAAATCAGCTCGACCTTTCCCAAAGCGGCCTACCATGTCCAGCGTGGAGAGTACGAAGATGCGGCTCGGGCCAACGAACGGACGAGGGCCAGTTATCGTCGAGATAACTTTGCGCCGATCGCGCACCAGAACCAGTGGGAGTTCTTGAACGGCGATACCGAATTGCTTCCCGGGATCACCACGGTTGTCACGGCCGGCCATACCCGCTTTCATCAAAGCGTGAAGATCGAATCGGAAGGCCGGATTGCATTTTTCCTAGGCGATCTCATCCCGACCGTCTCGCATCTGCCGCTGCCCTACATCATGGGCTATGACCTGTTTCCGATCCAGACCCTTGAAACCAAGCGATGGGTGCTGGACCGAGCCTTCGAGGAGAATTGGCTGCTTATTTTCGAGCATGATCCCCTGGTCCAGGCTGGTTATGTGGGGAGAACCTCAGAGGGAAAGTACTATCTTCATGAGGTGACGGCGTGGCAGTAGCGACGACACCTGTACGGGTTCTGGTAGGGAAGGTGGGCCTGGACGGACATGACCGGGGAGTGAAACTTGTCGCCCGCGCGCTTCGTGACTCCGGAGTGGAGGTCGTCTATACGGGGCTGCATCACACTCCGGAACAAATCGTCACGACGGCGATACAGGAAGATGTGCAGGCCATCGGGCTCAGTATGCATTCGGGGGCCCATAATTCGCTGTTCCCTCGCGTGGTGGAGTTGTTGAAGGAACAGGATGCGGAAGACATCGTGGTGTTCGGCGGAGGAATCATACCCCATGCGGATTCCGCCCGTTTGAAAGCCATCGGCGTTAGGATGCTCTTCACCCCGGGTACGCCGATGCAGGAGATCGTGGAGTTCGTGAAGGGTCTTCGCAGGGAGCAATAAGAGGAAACCTCCCATGCAGATCATCAAAACGTCAGTGGTTCCGGCGTCAGAAGACTTCACGCGCAATCAATCGCATTACGACAATTTGATGGCCGATCTCAAGAAACATGTGACACAGGCGCGGACGGGTGGTCCGGCGGATGCCATTTCGCTCCACAAGAAACGAGGGAAACTGCTGGCGCGCGATCGGATTGCCGGGCTGCTCGATCCAGGCTCTGCTTGGCTGGAACTGAGCCCGCTGGCGGGATTCGGCATGTATGACAACCAGGTGCCGGCTGCCGGCCTCATTACGGGGATCGGCTACGTATCCGGCCGTCCCTGTGTCATTGCGGCCAACGATGCCACGGTCAAAGGCGGCACCTACTTCCCGATGACCCTCAAGAAGCATCTTCGCGCTCAGGAGATCGCGTTGGAGAACCGTTTGCCTGCGATCTATCTCGTGGATTCGGGCGGAGTGTTCCTTCCGATGCAGGCCGAGGTCTTTGCAGACAAGGAGCATTTCGGACGCATCTTTTACAACCAGGCGCGGATGTCGGCCTTGGGCATCCCGCAGATCGCCGTGGTCATGGGCATGTGTACAGCCGGCGGCGCCTACGTGCCGGCCATGTGCGATGAGAATGTCATCGTGAAGGGCACCGGTACGATCTATCTTGCCGGGCCGCCGCTGGTCAAAGCGGCAACCGGCGAGGAGGTGACGGCTGAAGAATTGGGAGGCGCCGACGTGCATGCCCGACTGTCCGGCGTCAGCGACCATGTGGCACGGGACGACAGGGAGGCGCTCGAGATCTGTCGCTCGATCGTGGCCACGTTGGGACTGAGGACTGGGAAGCGCCGGCGAGAAGAGATTGACGAGCCCCTGTATCCTGTCCAAGAGCTCTATGGGTTGATTCCGGCCAATCCACGCCAGACCTTTGATGTTCATGAGGTCATCGCCAGGCTTGTCGACGGCAGCCGGTTCCACGAATTCAAAGCGCGTTACGGCCCGACACTGGTTTGTGGGTTTGCTCGGTGGATGGGACATCAGGTCGGAGTCGTCGCGAGCAATGGCGTTCTCCTTTCGGAGTCTGCGCAAAAGGGCGCTCATTTCGTGCAGCTCTGCAGCCAGCGACGCACCCCGATCATCTTCCTTCAAAACATCACCGGTTTCATGGTTGGAAGGGAATACGAGGCCCGCGGGATCATCAAGGATGGCGCCAAGATGGTTCAGGCCGTGGCGACTGCGGAGGTTCCGAAGTTCACGGTAGTCATCGGCGCGTCACATGGCGCGGGGAATTATGCCATGTGCGGCCGGGGGTATGGTCCCCGGTTCCTGTTCGTCTGGCCCAATGCACGGATCTCGGTGATGGGCGCCCAACAAGCGGCGCAGGTGCTCATGACAGTCAAGCAGCAGCAGCGGGGACGGGATCAGGGGACATTCTCGGAG
The DNA here is from genome assembly GCA_040510255.1 of Nitrospiraceae bacterium. Lineage (GTDB taxonomy): Bacteria > Nitrospirota > Nitrospiria > Nitrospirales > Nitrospiraceae > DASSBQ01. The sequence goes on from JBEVJJ010000318.1 coordinate 2,734, forward strand.
GAGGAACAGCGCCGGCTATCCGCGTCGATCGTTACGCAGTACGACCAGGAGGGTAGTCCGTATTTCGGCACGGCTCGTCTGTGGGATGATGGGATTGTGGATCCTCTCGATACGCGTCGGATTTTAGGCCTTTGTCTGGATGTGGCCGCCATGACACCTACTCGGGAATCACGATCACCGGTCTTTCGTATGTAGGGAGGCAGATGAAGGCATTGACCACCATACAGGTTGAATTGCGACAGGGCATGGCCCGTGTCATATTGAACCGGCCGGATCGACGGAATGCTTTCGATCAGCGCATGGTCGATGAGCTCCACGATGTTTTCGAAGAGCTTGCACAGAATACGGAGGTGAGGGGCGTCATTCTGACTGGCGCCGGACCGGTCTTTTGTGCCGGAGCCGACTTGCGCTGGCTGAAGCCGGATCATGCCGTTTCTATGCAAGAGGCGCAGAACGATGCTGAACGGTTGATCAACATGTACCGGGCGATCGATGAATGTCCTCATCCGGTGATCGGGAGGATTCAGGGGGCCGCTTTCGGAGGCGGAGTAGGGCTCATGTCGGTCTGCGACATCGTCGTGACCACGCAGGATGCGATGTTCGCTCTCAGCGAAGTTCGTCTGGGACTGGTTCCTGCCGTCATCGCTCCCTTTCTTCTTCGTAGGGCCGGAACATCGTTCACGCGTCGATTCTGCCTGACCGCCGAAACGTTTTCCGCGTCTGTTGCCAGGCAATTCAACCTGGTACACGACGTGGTCGAGCCGGAGACACTGGATAGCAGGATCGGCGAATTGGTCGAGGCGGTCTTGGGCCTGGCGCCAGAGGCAGCCCGCCATACCAAGGTATTGCTGCGTCAGCTACAGTCATCGCAGGACATGGAGGAGCGCTGGAAAATTTCCGCCGTCACCAATGCCCGGGCGCGACTCTCCGCGGAAGCCCAGGAAGGTCTCCGTGCTTTTTTCGAGAAACGGCCCCCCACATGGACCAAGGCATCAGGCGTAGAGATGACCGAACCGCGAGGTGTGAAGTCGCATCATGTTGCAGGTCAACGAAACCAGTGACCACCCGGGTCGTCCGATCCGCATCGTCGAGGTAGGCCCGCGGGATGGACTACAGAACGAACCGGCCGTCATTCCCACCGAAACGAAAATTGCATTCATCAACGCGTTGTCCAGAACCGGCGTCGCGGAAATCGAAGCGGGCTCCTTTGTGTCGCCAAAATCGGTCCCACCCATGGCAGATTCAGACGATGTCTTCCGCAAGATCGAACGGGTCCACGGTGTCACGTATTCGGCTCTCGTTCCCAATGAACGCGGGCTCGAACGCGCCCGCGCCGTGGCGGCGCAAAAAATTGCGCTGTTTACCGCCGCCTCCGAAACATTTACCCGACGGAATATCAACGCGACCATCCAAGAATCGCTCGACGGATTCAAACCGCTCATTGTGCGAGCCAAGCGGGACGGCATGGCCGTGCGTGGCTATGTGTCGACGGCCTGGTTCTGTCCCTACGAAGGGAGGATCGAGCCGGCCAACGTGGTGGCGGTGATGCAACGACTCCTGGACCTTGGAGTGGACGATCTTTCGCTCGGGGACACCATCGGCAAGGCATCTCCTATGGATGTGAGGAGGTTACTGGATTTCGTGGTTCCCCAGGTTGCAGCCAGCCGGCTCTCACTCCACTTTCACGACACCTACGGGATGGCGGTGGCTAACGTGTTGATGGCCTGGCGTGACTATGGGATCGAAACCTTCGACAGTTCGGCCGGTGGGCTGGGGGGCTGTCCCTATGCGCCCGGCGCCTCCGGGAATATCGCCACAGAAGACCTTGTCTACGCGTTGAAGGCGTCGGGCGCAACCGTGCCGGTCGATGAGTTGAAAGTGGTAGGCGCCACGCGACACGTTGAAGGCCGTCTAAACCATCCCCTCAGGTCTCGACTCTCGCAGGTACACGGCCCAGACAAAATATGGCAGCTATGATATGACCATCGCCGGATCCATACACATGATGAAGCGGGATCTGACCGATGCTGATACGTTGGCCAAGAAGGTCATGGATGGGGACATCCGAGCGGTGTCCCGTTTGATCACCCTGCTGGAAGATCGAAATCCGGACGGCCTCTCGGTCCTTCGTTTGCTTGGAACAGGTTCTCGTCGAGCCGAAGTGATCGGTATTACCGGCTACCCTGGGGCGGGCAAGAGCACCCTGATCGACCAGCTTATTTCCGTCTACCGGCGTTTGGATAAAAAAGTCGGGGTTTTGGCCGTCGATATCAGCAGCCCGCTTACCGGTGGAGCCGTGCTGGGTGATCGGATAAGAATGCAGGGTCATTCTGATGATCGGTTGGTCTATATCCGGAGCATGGCCACGCGCGGATACCAAGGCGGGTTGGCGGGGACGACCCGTGAGGGGCTCCATGTATTGGAAGCGGCGGGATATGACGTGATCCTGATCGAGACGGTCGGCGTCGGTCAGAATGAGATCGACATTACCCACGTGGCTCAGACCGTGGTCGCCGTCGTTGCCCCGGGCTTGGGTGATGAAATCCAGGCGATGAAGGCTGGACTATTAGAGGTCGCGGACATCGTCGTGGTGAATAAAGGGGACGTGGCCGGGGCCGACGCCGCACTCAGAGATCTACGCGAATGGTGCCCACACGTCCTTCGTACGGTGGCGGTCAAGGGCGAAGGAATTCCTGAATTGATCTCGGCGATTGCCGAACACCAACGGCTGCAAGATCTTGGTCGAGCGCCGAAGTGAGAGCAAGCGGTCCGCAAGGCGCTCGAGGCACTGACTCTTGCTTGTCGTTCGTGAAACCTCGTCATTCGCCGCATGTCTCTCGTGGCATGGTATGCCAAGCTGGACACAACTTCGAAGGCCGAGAGATAGCCGCCACAAGACACGGCCGGCTCACAGACTCGTCGGGGCGCACAGGCGTGACGCTCTTTGTTCATCGCACCGTGCGCCTGATTGTTCTTCGCGTGGTGAATCTTCACGCTTTACGGATTCCTATCGAAGGAGGGTGGCATGCCTCATCAACTCCTGACCATCTCGCATCATGTAGCGCGAATCACTTTACACAATCCACCGGCCAATGTGCTCAACTCGTCGGTACTCAAGGAACTTGAACGGAGCCTGAGTGATGTGGAAGAAGATCCTTACGTTCGGGCCGTTATCCTCACCGGTTCCGGCCGCTTCTTCTGTGCCGGCGCGGATATCAATGAACTGACTCATCTCAACACGGTCCACGGCGGGATAGAATTCTCCATGGGCGGGCAGGCTCTCCTGAGCCGCATTGAACGGTGCGATAAACCAGTGCTGGCGGCCATAAACGGCGTCTGTCTCGGTGGCGGGCTGGAACTCGCGCTGGCATGCCATATCCGGATCGCCGCGGCCGGCGCTCTGCTGGGTCTTCCCGAAACCAAGCTCGGCCTCATTCCGGGATTCGGCGGAACGCAGCGACTTCCTCGAACGATCGGTTCTTCCAGAGCTGCGGAAATGATTCTCACCGGTGAAAACATTACGGCCGAGGAAGCGTTGAAGATTGGTCTTGTCAGTCGAGTATTCCCGGCAGCAGAGGTGTTGATGCAGGCAGAGACCTTAGCCGGCGCAATCCTGGCGCGCGGGACGGAGGCGGTTCAATCTGCCCTGCATGCCATCAGAGGAGGGCTCGATATTCCCCTGGCGGAAGGTTTGGCTCGAGAAGCGGAGCTGTTCGGCCAGTTGTGTGCGAGTACGCAGAAGAAAGAAGCGATCCAGGCGTTTCTCAATAAGCGACGATCAAGATTGGCGGAGACTGAAGCATGAGGCAGGAGAAAGAAACGGTTCGTTTGTTCTGTCTCATTGGCTTGAACCGTTGACGTTCATCACGTGAGGTCATGCATGCTTGCAGACCGTCTCGCCGCCTATACCCGCTCTCTTGGTTATGACGACCTGCCGTCTGAAGTGGTGCACGAGGTAAAGAGGCGGGTTCTAGACAGCCTCGGCTGTGCCCTCGGCGCCTGGAACTCGAAGCCCTGTCGTATTGCGCGCGAATTAGCTCAGTCGATTCGACTCCGCACCGGCGCTACGATTTGGGGTACCGGTCACAAGACGCTCCCGGATCTCGCCACGTTCGCCAACGGTTCGTTCGTACGCTATCTGGATTTCAACGACACCTATCTCTCAAAGGAACCCGCGCATCCCTCGGACAATATTGCGGCGGCCCTGGCCGCCGGAGAGATCGCGCGGGCGTCAGGGAAGCAGGTGATCCTCGCTATCGCCCTGGCCTATGAAATTCATTGCCGGCTGTGCGACGCAGCGGCGCTGCGCCCTCGTGGTTGGGACCATGTGAGCTATGGCCCGTTCGCTTCTGCGCTGGCCGCGGCAAAAGTGATGAAGCTCTCCCAGGCCAGAACGGTGCAGGCCATCAATTTGGCCGGTGTGGCTAATGTCGCCCTCCGGCAGACACGGGTCGGCGATATGTCGATGTGGAAGGCCTGTGCATTTTCCAATGCGGCGCGCAATGGCGTCTTTGCAGCCCTGCTGGCCCAACGGGGAATGACGGGACCGTCGCCGATCTTCGAGGGCGAGAAAGGATTCATGAAGCTGGTATCGGGGGCCTTCGAACTTCCCTCGCTGGCGGGAGAGCAGCAGCCTTCGGGGGCTGTGCCGGTGTCATTCAAGATACTCGACACGTACATCAAACACTTTCCCGTGGAATACCATGCGCAGACAGCAGTGGAAGCGGCCCTGGCCTTGCGAAAAGAGCTGATGGAGGCGGAAGGGCCTCGGGCGATCGAGCAGCTCTCCGATATCGAGATCGGCAGTTACGATGTCGCGATCGAGATTATCGGGCGTGATCCCGAGAAATGGCAGCCAACCACGAGGGAAACGGCCGACCATAGCTTTCCCTATTGCGTGGCGGCGGCGCTGCTCGACGGCCGAGTGACGCTGAATTCGTTCAGCATCAACCGGCTTCAAGATCCGGGGATGCGCGAGTTGTTGAAAAAGGTCCGGGTTGTCAGAGAACCGGAATTTGTCGATCGTTATCCGGGCGCTATGCCGACCCGTGTCACTGTTAGGACCATAACAGGGCGGTCATACCGCAAGCAGGTGGACGTTCCATTGGGCCATCCCCGCCAGCCGATGTCGGATTCGGATGTGGAGAACAAGCTCCTCCGCCTGGCCTCGGGGCACCTCGACCGATCACGTATCAACGAACTGATCGACGTCGTATGGACACTCGATCACATGAAGGACATCACCGGAATGATCACTCTCCTGAAGGTGAGGAAGCATGCTTCCTAAGCCGCGCGTCGTGACCAACGCGGCCCGCCTGCGGGATCTGCTG
>JBEVJJ010000319.1:0-4280 GCA_040510255.1 Nitrospiraceae bacterium
ATATGAATGACTTCGCGACATTTCCGTCGCGCTATTGACCATGAATGGTAATCGATTGCGCCATGAGTCCTTCGCGGCTCTTCTTATAGGTGAGCGTCACGTGGTCTCCGATCCGTATCTGCTTCATGCCGACGTGCTTACCCCCATGTATAATGGGGATGCCTTGCTTGATCACAGCGCCAACGACAGCTTCATCCTTGGATCCAGTCCGACTCCGAACCACAATAACGGGAGGAGTATCCATAGGATTCACGGCTTCCACGACTCCTCGGACCTGCCGCACGACCTCCTCGGCCGCCAGCAGCAGGTCGACCGGATAGCTGAAGAGAGCGGCCGCCCCGATCACACCAGACAGACCAATGCTCACCAACCGCATAAGGAGTCCCCGGAACTTTGCCTCATCGATCCTACTCCCCGTGTTGGCTCATCTTCGTTCGTCCAGGCGAGCCAAAGTGGCGGAACTGTATCAGGTTGAATTTCACGTGTAAAGATTTGGATGGGCTGAGCCTGATACTTTGTTACCTCCATCTCACTTGACTCATCGTGATGCTGTCGGTAATATTCGGCTCTATCTTCTAGACCAACGTAGGAAAAGTCGCTAGCCGGCCACGCTCGGTTCCAGCCCTAATCAGACCGCCACACATGATTGAAGTTCAGCAGATTACGAAGCGGTATGGAAATTTGACCGCGATAGCCCATGTCACGTTCCGGGTGGCGAAGGGGGAAATCCTCGCTTTTTTAGGTCCGAATGGAGCCGGTAAGACGACGGCCATGAGAATCCTCACGTGCTTTATGCCACCCACTGAGGGTACCGCCTCCATCGCAGGGTTTGACTGTATCGACCAAGCCATCGAAGTCAAGCGACAGATCGGCTACCTGCCCGAAACCCCACCCGTCTATCAGGAATTGACCGTGAGCGAATACCTCACCTTCGTCGGAAGGCTCCGCGGGCTGAGTGGGAAACACCTATCCACCAAGATGGATCGAGTGATCGAGCGTTTGTCCCTCGGTTCGGTTCGAGAACGACTGATCGCAAATCTCTCGCGCGGATATCGACAGCGCGTCGGTCTCGCGCAAGCGCTTCTTCATGACCCTCCGGTGTTGATTCTCGACGAACCCACGGTGGGCCTTGATCCGAAGCAAATTATCGAAATTCGCGAATTGATTAAGAGTCTGGCCGGCTCTCATTCCGTCATTTTGAGCACCCATATCTTGCCTGAGGCAACTGCCGTCTGTCAGCGCGTGGTCATTATCAACGGTGGAAGGATCGTCGCAGAAGACACTCCTGATCAACTTTCTGTCCGATTGAGGCGTTCGGAGAAAATTAGCCTCTTGCTCAAGACGATGCCACCCGATGCCATGGACCGCCTTCGTGACGTCCCGGGGGTCCTCCATGTCATGCCGGGAACCGAACCACGCACGCTGGTGGTGGAAAGCGAACTGGGACGAGACATCCGGGACGAGTTGGCGCGTTTCATCGTCAAGAATGAGTGGGGCCTGCTGGAACTCAAGTCGATGTCCATGACCCTGGAAGATGTGTTCCTCCGCCTGACCCAACATGAAGACGGCATGCCTCGCCAGGAGCATGATCCGCGGGACGTACAGTCAGACGATCGTACACACACTGCACTCCCACCAGGGACGTAAGGACGATGCTCCCGGTTCAATCCATAGCAGCGAAAGAGTTACGGTCCTACTTTGTTTCACCCGTGGTGTACGTGGTGAGCGGCGTGTTTCTACTGACATTCGGATTCTTGGCCTATCTCTACATCGTATTTACGGGCGCACAAGCGATTCAACTCATGCAGATGCAGGGCGGTGCGGCACAAATTAACCTGAATGATCTGGTCTTTCGCAACCTTTTCGCCAGCATGCGTTTTGTGCTGCTGCTGATTCTTCCAATTCTTACCATGCGGTTGTTCGCCGAGGAGCGGAAGTTGCGCACCTTTGAATTTCTCATGACCGCTCCGGTGCGAATCATCGAGATCGTGATCGGCAAGTTCCTGGGAGTCTACATCATCTACCTTGGCATGTTGCTGTTGACCACCTTGGTCCCGATAGTCCTGTCTCTCTTCAGCGACTTCGATTGGTACCCGGTCCTGAGCGGCTATCTTGGCCTGGCATTACTCGGTGCTCTCTTCCTTGCCGTCGGTGTTTTTGCTTCTGCTCTCACCGAAAACCAAATCGTAGCCGCGTTCACCAGTTTCGGTCTGTTGCTGATGCTCTGGCTGCTAGCCGGTCTTGGATCCATCCTCGGGGATGCGGCCAGCGGACAATTCATCTCCTATCTGTCATTCATGGAACACTACGACCATTTGGTGCATGGACTCATTGACACCAAAGATCTCGTCTATTTCCTGACCGGATTGACCCTCATGCTGTTTCTGTCCCACCGTGTCGTGGACTCCACTCGATGGAAATGAGCCGTTCCATTCAGTTGGGAGCCATCGGCGTGGCATTGGCGCTCGCGGGATTCATTTCCTACACCCTTGTCCCCGACAGCATCTGGCTCGTCACACTTTGCGAAGGGCTCGCTTTGGTCGCTTTCGTCCTGTTCTTTGTTGCCGAATTTCATACCGTCAAGGCGTTCTCCTCACGACGCTCGACACGGATGGGAGTTCATAGTTTGCTCACGGTTTTATTCTTTATCGGGATCCTGGCGATCGTAAACTTTCTCGCCGCTCGTCATTCAATACGATGGGATTTGAGCGAAAATCAAAACTTCACTCTTTCCCCGGAAACCCATCGCGTGCTCCGCCATCTTGAAAAAGAAGTCAATGTGACCGTGTTTACCAGGGAAAAAGATCCTGGCTATCAATCCTTCAAGGAACGATTCGACAGCTACCGGCAGGCCAGCAACAAGGTGGCTGTTCAATTCATCGACCCGGAGCGACAACCGAAGATCGCGCAAAACTACGGCATCGCAAGAACCGACACGGCCGTCTTCGAGAGTGGCACTCAGTCCGTACGCATCACGTCTCCCTCCGAGGCAGAAATCACCGGTGCTCTGCTGCGCGTTTCAAAAGACAAAAAGAAACGTATCGTGTTCTTGGAAGGACATGGCGAACGCAGCGTGGAAGACAAGGATCGTGGCGGCCTCGCGTTAACAAAGGAAGCCCTCATCAAACAGGGATATGACGTTGGTACGATCACGCTTCTTCAAGAGACATCCGTGCCCGAGAACACGGATGTGTTGATCGTGGCCGGCGCTCGTCGTGCCATCACGAAGGAGGAAAAGGATCGGATTGCGGCATACGTCGACCGTGGTGGCCATCTGATGTTGCTCATCGACCCCGATACGCAGACGACCCTCGAAGATCTGCTGTCGCGTTGGGGACTCGAAGTGGGGCGGGGTGTGCTGGTGGATTTGCAGGACCGGCTGGCTCAAGGAGACTTGACACACCTTCTCGTCCGGACGTTCACTCAGCATGAAATTACCCAAGAACTGACGTCCGCGGTCCTATTTCCACTGTCTCGTCACGTCAAATTTCTCGAGGATGCCGGCAAGGATTGGGAGTATGTTCCGCTCGCACGAACCTCTTCCAGAAGTTGGGCGGAAACGGATCTAAAAGGTCGTGTCGTCAGCTATAACGAAAAGGATGATATCCAAGGACCATTACCTCTCGCGGCCGCTCTTGTACCGAAAAAGGCTCCGGAAGAAGGGAAGCCGCGCGCCGCGCTCGTGGTTATCGGCAACTCGGCGTTCGCCAGCAATGGATTCATCAATTTTCCCGGAAACAGCGATTTCTTCCTCCACGCGGCAGGATGGTTGGCCGAGGAGCGAGACCTCATCTCCATCGCCACGAAAGAACCGACCCTGCGCCCGTTTGTTCCTAATCCACTGCAAGAGCGAGTTCTTCTCTACGTACAAGTCATTTTCCTTCCAGCGCTGGCATTCCTGTGCGGAATCATCGTGTGGCGGAAACGGCGGCGTTTGTAACGACATGACGCGCTACTGGTCGACTATTATGATGGCGGCAATCCTCGCTGGGCTCGGTCTCTACTTGTACTTCGTCGAAATTCCAGCCAAGCAATCGGAGGAATCCCGGGAGATCCAGAGCAAGCGGCTATTATTTTTCGACGAGCAGCAGATTACCAAACTGTCGGTGAGCACCGCAGGCAATGACGTCCTGTTCACACAGGATGCCAACCGTGCCTGGCAAATTACGTCTCCCATTCACACCGAGGCCGACAAACGCCAAGTGCAAGGTCTGATCAGGGCGTTGATCACCGGAAAAGTAGCCCGCGTTGTGGAGGACAAACCCTCGACGCTCGCGCCG
>JBEVJJ010000320.1:0-19025 GCA_040510255.1 Nitrospiraceae bacterium
GCTCAGGCCCTCTTCCTCCTTTCGCCTCTCCCCTTCGCTCCGTGTCAGTGACAGCCAGGGCTGTTGCCCAGGAGCCGATCTCGCACCGTTCGAACCAGATCACTTCTAATCCGTAGGGATCACTTTTCACAGGATCAAACCCGTTGAGGGGGAGTTTCTCCCTGTCCTGACAGCCCATGCGGAAGGTCGAGGGCCAACTGCCCACCGGCCTCTTTGTTCAATCAACCCGTCTTCTGCAGGCGGCTCACTGGGATATCCGGTGGCAAACATCATTTTTGAACAGAGGCGTCCTAACAGTCATACACTGGCTTCCATTACGTTAAACCTGCCTTTGAAGAACACACTGCGTATTGGGCCCGGGACTGCTGAGTTTCTTTTCTAGTTCTCCTTATTCTCCAATGGCATACCTGTTGCTCATGCGGAGGTTGAGAAAAGTTACATCGCCTTAACGTAGGGGGCAGACTGATGAAATCAAGTTGCTGCAAAATAGGCGCAGGTTACAGGTTCTTCTGTTCCAAAAGAACCTGTCGATTCATCAGTATTTTCGGCGCACTCGTCTTCCTCCAAGCAGGATTATCTGTTGGCCTAGCATCTGCCCAGAACGTACAAGTAACCCCCTCGGCTCTCACGGCGACGGTGGTCAAAGGACAGAGTACAACGCTGACGCTCAATCTCCGGAAGAGCGGGAGTGACCAGCATGTATGGGAACCGAAGACCAGTGTCAATTGGGTCACCCTCTCGCCCAACTATGGCAGCAGCAATACCATCACCACGGAGCTGGATACGGTCAAAGTGACAATTAACTCGGCAGCCATGAACGTTGGGCCAAACTCGGGCCTCGTGTACATCTGGGACTCGGGGTCTGGGAGGTCAAAGCTGATTACAGTCCCTCTCATGGTCAATGTGACGCAGGCGGGTACGACCTCGCCGCCACCAACTTTGCCACCCCCTGCGTCGCCTCCCCCTCCCGCTGCCCCATCGCGATCCGCCTCGGTGACTCCTCCTCCGCCAGCACCGGTGTCGCCGCCCTCGGCGCCTCCTGTGTCACCGCTTCCGGCCTCACCGCCACCCAGCTCCGTGAACTCCACGATTACGGCGGTGCCGGCCACGCTCAGCGCGACGGTGGTCAAAGGGCAAAGCCGCATGCTCACAGTGAATCTACAGAAGACTGGCACTAATCAGCACGTCTGGGAACCCAAGACCAGCGTGAACTGGATCAGTCTCTCCCCGCCGTATGGCAGCAATAACACCATCACGACGGAACTGGACCAAGTCGGGGTGACGATCAATACGGCTAGTCTCGCGGTGGGTACTAATTCCGCCCTTGTATACATTTTGGAATCCGGGCCAGGTGTCTCGCGTATGATCACAGTGCCTGTGACGGTTATCGTGACCCAATCGGCTGCAACTGCATCCTCACCTCCTCCAGCTTCTCCGCCCACCGCCCCATCGCCCGTTGTGAGTGCAACTCCCCCGGCGCCTCCATCGTCTATTGGAAGTGTGACTCCTCCCCCACCTCCGTCACCCATTGGGAGCGCAACTCCGCCCCCGCCTCCCTCACCACCAACCACGGGAGTGGCGAATGTGACATGGATTGCAAACAACGAAGCTGACCTGGCGGGATACAAAGTGTATGTCGGGACTGCATCAGGGGTATACAATCAGGTCCTCGATGCTGGAATGGTAACCTCGTACAAAATGACACTACCCAAAGGTGTGACCTATTTCTTCTCAATCACTGCGTATGACAGGTCCGGGAATGAGAGCAGTCGATCCACGGAAGTCAGCAGAAGTATTTTTTGAGGGTCAATAGCCGTCTTGGGGACATTCATGCTTGTGTGAGAAGCATCAAAGGGTAGCGTTTCCTGGTCAGATCTCAATTTTAGCGAACGTGGCAGTAACAAGAATGAAGGTGGAATGCGCAGACCGATCTGATCGGTACACAAGCTGAACGGCAGAGGCAACTCGATCCCTTTGCCCTCGTCCTGACTCATCCACCCACTCTACCTCTCCTTCCCATCACCCTTCCAAATCAGCGCTTCGTTGAAAAGGACGGGCCTTGGTCATTGAATTGCTCAATGTGGAAATCTCATCGAGCGCTGCGTGATCAGGCGGTTGGACATCAACCCGCTTCTCATCAGAACTCAACACCAAGTATTCTCCATTGACTGGTGAGGGTCGGTTGTCCCCAGGTGCTGAAGCTCATTCGATACCTCCGGAGCTACCTGTCAAATTCAAATGGACACCAAAGTGGACTTTGTGTCCTTCGCTTTAGACCAACTCTTCTATCAGTTTTCAGATTCTACTCGATGGTTACCTGAATAGTCGAAGAACAGGCGCAGGACCGCAAGGCAAAGTGCCAGGTTATCGGGAACTTCCAAGCGTTTTGCTGACACTGATAAGGGTGTGAAAAAGAATGAGCGCAAGGATTAGACGAAATGTCTCTCCGCCTTTCGAAACTTACAATCAAGGGGAATTCCTAGCAGGCTTAGCGAGTAAACATGGCTACTCTAGCCATAGGCATGGAGAGCATTGTGGATCCGTTCTTAGTGCAGGGGATATATCATGGAAGTAAAAGAGGATCAGGTTCCAGTCGGAGTTCCCATCCGTTCGGAAGATAGCCGTGGATGGACGCTGATACGAACGCGTGACTTTGGTCTGTTGTGGTGGGGACAAATGACGTCGCAAATTGGGGAGGGTCTGAACAAGGTCGCCCTTCTCTGGTTCGTCTACAGTTTGACAGGATCCGCTCTGAAGATGACTATGGTCGGCCTCATCCAAACAATTCCACCCCTGTTCCTGGGCCCCATGATAGGTGTGTACCTCGACCGTCTACCCAAGAAAACTGTGATGGTGTGGGTGGACCTCATCCGCACCGTCATGACGTTTCTCATCCCCGCCTTGTATGCGATGGACAAGTTATCGCTTGAGGGCCTTTACGCGATCATCTTTTTTACGTCCGTGGTTTCGACGGTGTTTGGGCCAGCGCTCGTATCGACTGTTCCTCGGTTAGTTCGTCCGAATGAACTCGTGACTGCCAATGCATTGATACAGGGAACAAACAATATCGGCCTCTTGCTCGGGCCTGCGATCAGTGGGTTGCTGATAGCGATGATTGGAGCCGAGAATGTGCTCTACGTCAATTCGGCCACTTTTCTCGTGTCGGCGCTCTGTCTGATGCCCATGCATGTGACCGAACGAGGGCACACCCTCACCACACACTCCACGTCGGTATTGGATGATCTCAAGGTAGGGTTCAGATTTGTCTTCGGGAACCATTCCATCATTTTCAGTCTGGTGGTTATCTCGGCCCTCTACAATTTGGGAGCGAGCGCATTTGTTTTTATCCTGCCTGTCTACGCGAAGGAATTTCTCGGAGTTGGACCGGTGCAGTTAGGGTGGCTGTGGTCAGCACTTGGTGTGGGGATGCTTCTTGTATCGACCTGGCTCGCATGGAGGCATCAGGGTGACCTTCGCAGTCGTATGCGACTAATCGTACGTGGAATGACTGTCGGCGGTCTCGCTGTCTGCAGCCTAAGCCAATTGGAAACGCCCTTGATCGCCGCAGGCGTCGTCATCATAGTGGGAGGCAGCACGGCCATCCTGAACCCTGTGATTTGGGCATTGCTTCAAGAGGTCACTCCGGAACATCTGATGGGGCGGGTCCTGACAACCTTTAGCACCGGTTCCATGGCAGCAGCCATGGCTGGTATGACGGGATTTGGATGGATTGCGGATACTGTCGGACCTGCAGACAGTTTGATCGGACTTGGACTGATACTATTACTGACCGCAGTCGTGGCGGTTGGCTTTAGCCGCCAGGTCATCGCCACGCGAGAAATGGTGTTAGCGGCGTAGCTTCTATCTTCAACGATCCCCTGTGTCCTCCCAGCCCTTTTTTTTGGCCCTGCTCTGTGTATATAAGGGTGGATTATGTCCAGCCGGGAGTTGCATGCGGGAGACTTCTACCATAGAAGAAGGCGTTCCAGGCGGCCCGATTGTTATAAGGGATGGGGAGAATGTGTCTCTTGACCGGCTGGCCATCCCCGCAGCGCGGGGGAAGAACTGGCTGCTCAGTCGAGATTTCAGTTTTGTCTGGTGGAGCCAGGTACTCTCGCAGGTTGCGGACGGAGTCAGCAAGCTGGCTCTGCTATGGTTCGTCTACTCCATAACGGGGTCACCGCTCAAGACCATGGTCATCGGCTTACTCCAAACCCTTCCCCCTATCGTTTTGGGCCCGGTAATTGGCGTTACTGTGGATCGCCTCCCCAAAAAGGTGATCTTAATTTGTAGTGACGTGTCACGTGCAGTGTTGATCGGGCTGATCCCTTGTTGGGTGTCGGTTCAATCGTTCACCGTTGAATCCCTCTATGTGCTCACATTTCTGTATGGCATTGCGACAGCCATGTTTGTACCGACCCTATCCTCCTCCGTGCCGTTCATGGTGCAACGTGGACAACTGACCGCCGCCAATGCGTTGCTCCAGAGCACGACGAGTGTGGGCATCATTGTTGGTCCTGTCCTGAGTGGCCTGGGGATTGCTTTTTCCGGATCGCAAGATGTCCTATGCATCAATGCCGTGACCTATTTGGCGTCGGCCGCCTGCCTGATTCCCATTCAGATCACCGGAGGAGTCCAACAACAGCAACAAAGCTACCGTGGGGCAATGGTCAATGACCTCGTCGAGGGCATACGCTATACCTTGATCTCCCAGCGGAGCATCCTTCTGCTGATTGGCATGGCTTCCATTTACACATTTGGGACTGGCGCCTTTACCACCCTCTTCCCCGTTTTCGGAAAGAAGTTGCTGGCTCTGGGACCGATCGAGGTGGGCTACTTGTGGTCCTGGTTGGGGGTAGGCCTGTTCTTGGTGTCCCTAAGTCTTGTGTGGTTGACCGAGTGGGATCTACGTAGGCGCATCCTAGCCGTCACCTTGACAAGCCTACTTGGAGGAGTTTCCCTATGTGGGCTGGTCTGGGTGCAGGACATCCATGTGGCGACCATGCTCGTCGCCTTCATCGGCATTGGATTCGGAACCTGGACTCCTATCGCCTGGGGCATCATTCAAGAGTTGTCTCCTGCCCATATGGTTGGCCGAGTGATGGCTCTCTACACGTCCATTGCCACGGCAACGTCTATGGCAGGGATGACATTTTTTGGTTGGCTTATGGAAACCTTCAATGCCTCCATCAGCCTGATGGGGATCGGTCTCGTTCTGCTAGCGTTGGCGGCGTCAACAGCCTGGTTCAGTCCTCGTATCGTGCATGAGATGATAGTTCCACCCGCTAAGGGCCTCTAGGATCGTCCGCGTCCCTCTGTGATGCCCAGACTTGCATCATCCTGTCTCTTGCTCTGTGGCCTCTAACGAGAATCTGGCGAAAATCAAGACTTCGCTGAAGGTGAACGGGGCTTTTCTCTGCCGAAGACACCTCATGGTCGTAACACTCCACCGGAACGCTGTCCAATAAGTTGTTAAGTGGTGGATTATGAAAACATAGTGAAAACAAGTGGTTATAGATCGCCATGGCTTGCAGACCTCCGTCAGCCTCTTCCGGAATCGGGTGCTATATTTGATAGGAACAAGCAACCGAGCAAGAGGGGGCTCAGCTGCGGTCGATTTGGATGGTTTGTTCAGGCGCGAATGATCTCTCTTTTCTAATAACTATTGGCCCGACAAGGAGTATTACGATGTTGCACCGCCGTTACCAATTGTGGATCCTGACAGGATTGGCTCTTGCGCTGGCTACAGGGCAGGGTTGTAGTAGCATGAAATGGTTTCATTCAGGAAACGACGAACAGTCGGCATTGGAACTGGATCAATCAAGGGGTCACTCAGGAAACGATGCACTGGCTGCGTTGGAACAGGGCCAACCAGGTCGCTCAGATGGTGATCGAGGAATGAGTCCAGATTATCCTTCATTGACCCGTAAGGAAGCCGGCGATGACTCTGAAGGCGGAACCCTCAGTGGACTTTCGCCGGTTGTAGGAAATCGTGTGACCGGGGAGGAGCGATTGAGTCGAAGTCGGATTGGTTCGATGTTGCAGCCGGTCGACAGAACGGACAAGGTATTCGCTGAACTGCGTCGTGAGGAAACCGCTGCCATAGCGGCGGGCCTTGAGGACGTGTTCTATGGTTATGATCGTTGGACAGTCCAGGGCGAAGGTGTGGAATCGTTATCACACGACGCGCACTGGCTCAAGGACAATCCGAAGGCGGTGCTGAAAATCTCCGGGCATTGCGATGAGCGAGGTAGCCACGACTACAACCTTATACTGGGTGAGAAACGTGCCAAGGCTGCAAAGAGCTATCTCGTGGAACTCGGAGTCGATCCTAGACAGGTCGCGATCGTGTCCTATGGAAAGGATCGACCCTTCTGTTCCGAAAATGACGAGCATTGCTACCAACAGAATCGTCGAGGTCACATGCTGTTGAAGACGAAATAGTTGATCTTCGCATTGGTTCTTTTGCGCCCCTTCCAGAGGCCCCTGGAAGGGGCTTTTTATTTGAACGGACGTGGGGCATCTCAGGTGCTGTGCTTTCGGAGAGACAGCATAGACAAAGCATAATAGCCGAGCCCGATTACCCTCCCTTGAATAGTTGTTGGAGTCATTGGCACGCATATCCGCGGAACGAACAGGTGACAACGCAGCAGAGCTTATGGTATCTGACCCACTGCGCGTTACTGAACCATTGCTAACATCGAGAAGGGGTGAGCCGTGAGTCAACGCTATGGTATTACCGTGAAGTTTCTTATCAGTGCGGATTCGCCTGAAGAAGCGGAAGAGATCATCGAATCAGCCTGTGAGAAAGCCGCCGTGTCGATGGGTGAGGGCGATGTCAGCTATGAGGGAATCGAAGATATCGAGGAAGACGACGAGAGCTAGGTCATGCGATGGGTTACCTAGAAGCCTGCCCCCTGTGATCGTCGTGTTGACAGGAATGCGATCATCCTTGTGAACGACCACACTGAAACAGTCGGTCAGAAGACCGGTCACCAGGGAATTCTGGGCAGAATTCATCAGCCGACAAAACCGTATCTCTCTCAATTTCTGGGGATACCGGCGCACGTGCATCACGTGGCGCACCGGATGGCGAATCCTCCAACCGAACGTCCCCAAAGCCGCAAAGAGTTTGAGCAAGCTCTTCAACATCTGCAGATTACCAACGCAGATGTGCAGGAGAAGGTCGGCTATGGCACCAAGACAGCCGACAATGGCGATCGTCTGGTGATTGTCTGGGAGGCGCACACAGAATACTATAGCTATCAGGTCTGGCATATCGCCGGCGATGCTGCCCTGCCGTTGACGTTCGGGCCTCTAACGTACCCGGGCTATTTCTTTCCATTTAGTCCCCTGGGCATCAAGGTGAATGCCCTCGACCTCCTCATCCTGCCTCAGTCCAATCCTACACAGGAATCGCTGCATGCAAGCCTGCCGGGACCACATCTCTACGGAAGTCGCATATTCGGTGAAGATATCGTGGTAGCCACGAGTTTCACTCCCGATGAACATCAACGCGAACGATACCTGGTCTGTTCACCGTCGTCGGAAGTCTTGCAGTATCACATTGCGAAAATCGTAGATACGATCGTCGCTGTCGAAAATTATTACCACCTGGTGATGCTGCCGTTTCAATCGTTTGCGCGAGCCGTCGATCAAATCCATGACTACGAACAACGGCACCTTTATCAACGGGCGGTCTTGATCGAACAATTAGGTGACTCGAATCCGAATACCCTGCAAAAGTGGTTGACCGTGTTGACTCAAGACCTGTTGCAGGTGAGCCGTTTGGCGGAATCGATGCGTTACCGGCTGTCGGCTTCCGTCCCATATGACAGCATCGTGAGAGGAAACATCGCGACCCTGCAAGAACGCGCCTTCGCTCCGTTGCGCCCCCTCTCCGAGTATCTTTACTGGAAGATTACCGGGGTGACCGACGGCTATCAACAACTCCTCAAGCGAATCGACGCCATGGAGAAGGATTTTGAAGCGACGGTGGCCGTACTTCGAACACAAATCGAGTTGCGTGTGCAAGAACAGAACCTTGCTCTTCAGGATCAGAATTTAAAGCTTCTGGCGAGCGTGGACTCGACGACCCGAGGGCAAGCCATTCTGCAGCGAACGGTCGAAAGCCTGTCGGTCATTGTTATCACGTACTATCTCGCCGGTCTCGGGAGTTATGTCTTCAAGGCGCTCCATGAAGTCGGATGGCTGAAGAATGCGACGCTCGCCACAGCCATTTTTGTCCCGGTCGCCTTTGGACTGTCCTTAACGTGGATGAGTGTTGGCCGGAAGGTGATCCTAAAACGCATGTCCCGTCCGCAGCATGAAAGCGGTCAGGACCATGGCCACGATACATAAGATGGGTGCGAACGATCTTCGGAATAGGACTGTTGCCGGGTGATCGCGTGGGTTGAATTTGAAGAGAGGAGAGCTGCAGCGGAGGCTGATGAGTGGTGTAAGATTGTGGACGGTGTGTTCGGTGAAAATGCGCCCCCAGGCTCATTCCCATCTATTCGAGTAGCCCAGGCGCGAAGTGTGCTTGATAAGGTAACCATATGGTAACGGTCATTTTTACACGATTTCGTTCAATCCAAACTCTAGCGGGTGGTCATGAAAGCCGTCGCATCTCTTCGCTCTGACGAGCCGAACGAAGGATTTCGGCGATCCACCCTACTAAACAATCCGCCAAAACCTGCTATTGTCATCATGCAATCCGCGAGACGCATGGGTCGGTCCGTTCGTTCCTGCTGAAAAATAGATCAGGACTTGACGCGCCTGAGGACATGGCTCAGGAATGGCCGTGCCGAAGCTTGGCAATGGACCACGTTCATAGAAAGAGCCCATTGTCATAGCGGTCACGATGTAGATTGCGACACTGTGCCCTATCTCACTGGCCGTATCTGGAAGGATGAGGATGCCTTGGTCGGAGCATCATTGCCGAAAATACCTGTATATGCTTCTAGGATCCACCATGGCGAAATATTTCCTGCTTCTTGTATCGATTGATTTCAAGCGGAAAATGGCGTATCCGTCTCCCCAGTTGCGGTAACCAATCTGTAGTGGTGTTTGAGAATGGAACGCAGAGAGGACGTCCGGTACGATGTGGATCTGCCGTTGGCGTTTTCCGGCAGCGAGATCGCGGGAGGAGGGATGGTGATCAGTCTATCTAGCGAGGGCTGCGCCGTTCGAAGCGAGGAGGCTGTCCTCGCCCACACTTTCTTAGCACTCCGATTACAGTTGCCGGAGCCGAATGCTCCGCTGAAGGTTGAGGTCGCGGAAGTGAGATGGACCAACATGTCATGTTTCGGCGTGGAATTCGTTCATTTGCATGCGGAAGAGTTGGAGCGTCTCCACCGATTTATCGCTTGGCTCAAGAGCACCCAGAATAACTAGTCCTGACTAGGTCATGACACAACCTTCGATGAGCAGGATGTTGAAAATGCCGCCGGGATCGTTATCGAAAGCCGTTCTCTCGTGTGATTGCAGAGTTATTCTCGGCGGCGATCTCCGAACGATGAGGTGATTCATGTTTGGATGATTCCTGTCATGGGCGAAACCGCTCGTCATGAGTCTTGCTAGGAGTAGCATGCAGAGGAAGGGCCACAAAGTGTTTTGCTTGAACGTCACTCAGCGCCCATTCGCCTTTGCGGATAGAATCGGTGAGGGCGTTAGTGGTATATGTGGAAGGAATGAAGCTGGCCGCAGTATACAGTACGTAGAACCCGATGAGTACCGTTCCTTCATCAGATCGTGAAATCGCCACATTGGCGGGCGGCTGCTTCTGGTGTCTTGAGGCTGTATACGATCAGCTTCGAGGCGTGCAAGCGGTCGAGTCGGGCTATGTCGGCGGCATAGTCGACATGCCGACTTACGAGCAGGTGTGCGGGGGAGGAACAGGGCACGCTGAAGCGGTGCGGATTACCTTTGATCCATCCATCGCTTCATTTCGCGAACTTTTGGAAATCTTCTTTACGATTCATGATCCGACGACGTTGAATCGTCAGGGCAACGACTCCGGAACCCAGTATCGATCCGCGATTTTTTACCATACGCCTGAGCAGAAGAAGACGGCCGAGGAAGTCATGGCTGCCTTCATTCGCGAAAAAATCTACGCAAACCCTATTGTGACCGAGCTCAACCCGGTGACAACATGGTACAAGGCGGAGGACTACCATCAGGAATATTTTGTAAGGAATCCGCTGCAAGGCTACTGTGTGTATGTCGCGGGGCCGAAAGTTGCGAAGTTTCGTAAGCAATTTGCCGAGAAGCTCAAGTCTAACCCCTGAAGATGCGGGTTATGCTGTCCCTGATTTCCTGGAAGAAGTTCGACTTCTGCAAGATGTGGTGAGGTCTCACGAGAATTTCGGCCTGAGGCGGGCAGAACGGCCATTCGATCCTACTCTTTCCTTGCACCTGTACCAATATGAGGTCATTGGGTGGATCGGGCGAGCTGTGAAGGACGATGAGCGGATCCTTCGGGTCAATCAAACAGGTCTCCTGATAGCCAACCTGGGCGTAACGCAGTGGTTCTGATAGGTGGACTTTATGCGTACCGTTGGAGAAGATCGTATCTCCATCCCGAATCGGACCGGGAGGCGCAAGGGAATACATCACCATGGGTGCGAGGAGGATCACGGTAGCGGCGAGTCCGATGGACCACAGGGGAGGCTCGACCGCGCGATGAATATCCTTCTCGAGCATCACATTATTGTGGCCACAATGAACGCAGAATGTTCTTGTGTGTCAATTCGGTTACAGGCACACTAGCGCCCGCTCCGCGCTCTTATCTGCTCCGGAAACTCAGATTGGCAGGGTGGGCGAATCGAGGAGTGATCATGGTTTACTGCCCGATGTGTTCGGGAAACGCGAAGCGTGTCAGCCGTCACGGTTGGAAAGATTTCATGCTCCATCTCGTCGGATATTATCCCTACCGGTGTGCCGTCTGCCATTACCGTTTCAGATTGCGGCGCCGTGCGTAGCGTGCTGTTCAGTATTTCTGCAGGATATCGGCACGATGCGGAATGCTCCACCATCTAGTTCGGCTGTGAATGGTTGCTGGATTCTCGTGAGGGAGCTAGCAACGGCTGCAGCGCCGCAAAGTCAAAGAGACGACGATCCAATAGGAGCGAGGGCGCGATATTTGAAATGGCGGCAAACATGCTGTCGTTGCTTCCGGGAAAACGTTCTTCCCACTCCCGAAGCATGGTCTTGACCTGCCGGCGCTTGAGATTATCCTGTGAGCCGCAGAGATTGCAGGGGATGATAGGGAAATCCTTCACGTCTGCATACCGTACCAGGTCTGATTCCTTTACGTATGCGAGAGGCCGGATCAGGACATGACGATTGTCTTGAGAGCGCAATTTTGGTGGCATGGTCCTGATCTTTCCATTGAAAAACAGGTTCAACAAGAGCGTCTCCAGGATGTCATCACGATGGTGGCCCAATGCAATCTTCGTCGCACCGAGTTCAGTCGCAAGCCGATACAGATGTCCACGTCGCAAGCGAGAACAGAGCGAACACATCGTCTCTCCTTCCGGGATGAGCCGTTTTACTGCAGAATACGTATCCTGGGTTTCGATGTGGAACGGGATTCCTCTGCGGGTCAGGTAATCGGGGAGGACATGCGCCGGAAAGCCGGGCTGTTTTTGATCCACATTGACCGCGATGATCTCAAATTGAATCGGCGCCCTGGCACGCAGGGATAGCACGATGTCGAGGAGTCCGTAGCTGTCCTTCCCGCCTGAAAGACACACCATGACCTTGTCGCCGTCCTCGATCATCTCGTAATCTGCAATGGCCTGGCCGACGAGATGGCAAAGGCGAGTATGAATGTTCTCGATCTCCTTAGGACGTGCTGCGACCGGGATCGTCTGACTAGCGTGAGCGGACGGTGTACTCATCGTGTTGCATTGTAGCGTAGTTCCGTCGAAAGGGGATAGACGGAATAGCCCGGTTCGAACAAGAAGACTATGGCAAGGAAGGTTGTGAGTGAGCACTGGGATCAGTGACAAGAGGGCGATCAGTCAGGGCCTCATAGGCTTCTGAGATTGACGCCACAGGAGAAACTTGCATGAGGAAGGGTGTGCGCCAGTCAGGATCCGTGGCGTCCGCCTCGTCGGGGATGAGAATGCGCTGCAGGTGTTCGTGATGAGCAGCATCAATCTTGAACGGAATGCCGCTCACCACGCCGATATGCCCGTCGTTTGTCACCGTGCCCGTGAGCGCGCGATCGAATTGAACGGTATCGCCTTTCGCCAGAGCGATGACGGTGAGTCCGACCATCGCTGAAAGGCTGTCGCCGTAGAGCGTAACGCCTGGGGCTTCGAAAGAGAGGAAGATACTCCAGGAGTCGGGGTTAAGATGCGCTGCTCTGGCCGTCCTGTCGATCGCTAACATGATAGCCCCTTGTGTTCTATCCGAAAAGTTCCCGTGACCCGGTTCAAAATTGACTTCAATACCATGGTGGTCTCTTCGTTGCTCCAGGCCGATCACCACCTCGGCTACAACGCCCACCTGGGGGCTTTGCCCTGCTTGAGTCGTCCCGAGAATATGAATGAGCTGCTCTCGCCACTGATTCCCTTCAACCTCGGCCTTAGCGAATGTGCGCCCGGGAGTGAAGACGACTATGGTCCCGACAACCAAGATTGCAACTGTTCTGATCAGGTCGAGAAGCCGTGAAGGTTTCAGTGAAGGGAGGTTGGAAGAGACCGTCTCGTTCAACAGCATTTTGTCACTATACCATAGTGCTTCTCGTAGCGCGCAAGGTTCTGTGCTGTCTGCACACGGCATTGTACGTGTGCAGGTCGATAGTGTGGCCATTGGTGGTGCTTGATGCGATCTCGCCTGGCTGATCTCTGTTTGGGGAAGAGTTATTTTCCCTAGGGGAAGGCCTAGGTCCCGATCCAGGCGCTGTATGCGATTTTTGGATGAGGTGCTATATTTGTCTAGGATCAAAAACGCATCTGACGAGGACTTTTGACAATCTCGGCATGGCAGC
The DNA here is from genome assembly GCA_040510255.1 of Nitrospiraceae bacterium. Classification (GTDB taxonomy): domain Bacteria; phylum Nitrospirota; class Nitrospiria; order Nitrospirales; family Nitrospiraceae; genus DASSBQ01. The sequence continues at coordinate 13,001 of JBEVJJ010000320.1, forward strand.
TGTATGGCGACCGAAGTGCCAGAAGAATGGACGGAATGGACTGATGATAAGCTGCTCGATCTACGCCTATGCGACTTGCGGCTTAGAATTGAAGGCAGTTTCTTCGTCGAGCCGATCGAAACGCTCAATCGCGAGCTAAAATCGCGCGGATTGCGCTTCCGTCCCTACTTCTGGTTGTCCGATGAATGGTTCACCCCCGATGGGGTGCCGGGGATCGCACTGCCTTTTTACTTGGCACACCCGAGGTTGGCGAAGTTAGAGATGACCCAGATGCTCGAGGTCGAGGGTGGCACCTCCGAATGGTGCATGCGGATTCTACGACATGAGGCCGGACACGCCATTGAGAATGCCTATCTGCTTCGCCGCCGCCGCCGTCGTCAGAGACTGTTCGGGAAATCCTCTGAACCCTACCCCGAGTATTACACCCCCAAACCCTATAGCCGCAGTTTCGTGCGCCATTTGGACGTATGGTATGCGCAAAGCCATCCGGATGAGGACTTTGCAGAGACATTCGCGGTGTGGCTGGATCCGCAGTCGGAGTGGAGGGAGCGGTACGCAGGATGGCCGGTGCTCAAGAAGTTGGAGTTCATGGATACGCTCATGGGGGAATTAGTCGGGGTCGAACCGGCTGTGACCTCGCGCCAACAGCTTGATCCGCTCCGGCGAGTGTATAAAACCCTCCGCGATCATTATGACGAGAAACGGACGCATTACGGTATCGGCGGCGTTCCCTCATACGATACGGACCTCAAGAGGTTGTTCTCTGATTCGCCAAGCTATGCGCAAAATCCCAGCGCTGCCGCCTTTATCCATCGCATTCGCAGGGAAGTGCGCAGGAAAGTGTCGGATTGGACCGGAGAATACCAATATACGATCGATCAGGTTCTGCAGGGTATGATCGATCGAAGCGAAGCGCTTGGTCTCCACCTGACGATGCCCAAAGAGCAGGTGAAACTTGAATTCACAATCCTTCTGACGGTACAGGCGATGAATTACCTCCACGGCGGTCGACACAAGGTGGCACTATGAGACATTTGCGCATCCTCGTGCTCATGCATAAGGACCTCATCCCTCCTGAGCAACTCAACGGCCACGATCTCAATGCCGTCGAGTGGAAGACCGAGTACCACGTGGTGTCCACATTGCGAAAGCTTGGCCATGAGGTGACTCCTCTTGGAGTAAAGAGCGATTTGGAGGTTATTCGCGGTGCGGTCGAGGAAGTGAAACCCCATATCGCCTTCAATCTTCTCGAAGAGTTCGACGGGGTGGCTGTGTACGATCAGAACGTCGTCTCGTATCTCGAACTGCTGCACGTGCCCTACACTGGTTGCAATCCACGTGGTTTGATGCTGTCACGGGACAAGGCTTTATCAAAACAGGTGATGTCCTACCATCGTATTCCCTACCCAGATTTCATGGTGGTGCCGATTCACCGGATGGTCAGGCGTCCCAAGTGGCTCGCATTTCCCCTGATCGTGAAGTCAATCAGCGAAGAAGCCTCCTTGGGAATTTCCCAAGCATCGATCGTAGACGATGAAGAGAAGCTCCGTGAGCGAGTCGCCTTCATTCATGAAAGCGTAGGAACCGGAGCATTGGTGGAACGCTATATCGAGGGGCGTGAACTCTATGTAGGAGTCATGGGAAACGCTCATTTACAGGTATTTCCTGTATGGGAACTCGTCATGGACAAGATGCCGGAAGAGTCCAAACGGATCGCGACGGAACGTGTGAAGTGGAGCCGCAAATATCAAGACAAATATGGCATTCGCTCCTGTGAGGCGAAGAATCTTCCGGACGGCGCCGCGGAAAAGGTGCAACATCTGGCTAAGCGCGTGTATCGGGCGCTCGGCCTCAGTGGATACGCGCGGATCGATATGAGAATGGATCAGGAAGGCAATGTCTACGTGCTCGAGGCCAACCCGAACCCTCAGATTGCCGACGATGAAGATTTTGCGGAGTCCGCTCAAAAGGCGGACTATTCGTACAAAGACCTATTACAGGAACTCATTCACATAGGATTGCGCTGGCGGCCCGCCAAAGTCGCGTAACCGCCAGCACGTCGTATTTCCTTCCTCACATCTTCAAATGCTTCTTGAGAATTTCTGAATTGTGAATCTCAGCATTGTCCTTGCCGAGGTCGTGGGCCTTCTGAAAATGCTGTGTGGCTCCGGCGTGATCTCCGGCTTTGTCGAGAGTCAGCGCCAGATCGTAATGAGCTTCAGCCGACTTGGGATCAGCCTTTTCGGCTTCGGTAAAATGCTTTTTCGCCACGTCCCAATGTCCCTGTTCGTAATGCACGATGCCTTCGTTGATGTGCGTCTCCGCTTTGGAGCCGGCAGCGGCCTTGAGCGGAAACGCTTCCTTCCCCATGGCTGCCCAGACGCAGGTCGTCATAAACAGCGCCGCACACATTGTGAATCCGAGTATCCGTGTCATGCTGGCCTCCTTGGTTTGGGTGAACTGCACTTATTTTTCACTACGGAGCGAGCGAATATTCGGATGCATCACGCTCGCATGGTCAGATATGGTGAGATGGTGTGAAATCGTAGCGCAATCCAAGGAAGTGTTCAAAGGTCAAGCCTTTGGGGCCAGTGCGAGTGTCTTTGTGGCGAAAGTGATCCGGGAAATGAATGAAAACACTTTTCAACGCCACGATAGTGGAATGGATCGAATGGAAAAGATGGACAGTTGCCGTTTCATGCCGAGGCGGCGTGTACTTTCCGCAGGTGATGTGGTCATGTGTGAACTTCCAATCTTCTATTCGGCAGTACCGCTCACTGATCGCTGGCGCGCACAGACACGCTGTTCTTTCTTCACCACAGTGTCCGTCTCATAAACAGTGCGGGCTAGCGGCTTCGTTAGAGGTAGCGGCACGACTGGACATTCCCGTTCCTGTCGAGTTCATAGGCCAGCGGAGCCCCTGTCGGAATGTTGAGCTCCAATACCTGCTCCCTCGTCAACTGATCCAATTGCATCACCAGAGCGCGCAGGCTGTTGCCATGTGCCGCTATCAGAATCGTTTCCCCGTTCAACAGGCAAGGTTTGATACGAGTCTCGTAATAGGGCAAAACCCGCTCAGCGGTATCTTTGAGGCTCTCTCCGCCTGGGGGGCGGACATCATAGCTGCGCCGCCAGATCTTCACCTGCTCATCACCGAACCTCTTGGCGGTTTCGGTCTTATTCAGTCCTTGCAACTCTCCGTACATCCGTTCATTAAGGGCTTTGTCTTTCTCAATAGGGATATGGGATTGGCCAAGGACTTCAAGGATAATGCGCAAGGTGTCATTCGCTCGGGCGAGCACCGAAGAAAAGGCGCGATCAAATGTGTAACCTTTCAGCTTGTGTCCCGCCGTGTTGGCCTCTTCCATACCTTTGGCCGAAAGCGGCACGTCGACCCATCCGGTGAATCGGTTCTCCAAATTCCATTGCGACTCTCCGTGTCGGATCAAGACAAGTCGGCTCATGATCTCTCCTCTCAAGACAATCCTGCGTGTTGGGTGACATAGAATACGCGATCACCTGATCCGGCTGTCAACCGGCTGCATGGGCATCACTAGTTCGCCGGTGCCTTGCATCTCAAGACAGGACGCCGGTACGATGCGCAAGCTACGTATCACCCTGAACTGTGGTGGTTATGTCGATGGATCACGACGTAGGACAGGAGGATTGGGAACGCTTCCGGCAGTGGTGGATTGTGATGGGCGATCGGCTGAATGTAAAAGACAGGATGCATTCATTCTTTCAGGTAGCCCTGGGATCCGATCGTGCGTTGGGCCGGGCCCGACACCTGGGCGGGCAGGTGGACTACATACTCTTTGTGATCGTACGGTACTGGATTCCCGTCGTGCTTCCACCTTCCGGACGGGAACGGCTCAGCAAGAATGACCCCGACTATTGGCTGGAGTCACAGCAGATTCTCAAAGCCGCGGTCGTTCGATTGCGGGAACTGAGACCCTTGATTGAGTTGCTCACGGACCCGAATCCCCTGGCTGATGCTCCCCAGTCCCGGACGTCACCGGGTACCCCTGTTGTTGAAGTGGAACTGGCGAATATGCTTGAAGGCATCGCCGAGGTGGCAGGTAGCTATGGCGGACCGGATTATACGTCGGTAATCAAGCGTTTCGATCCCGTGCCATTGCGCCAGACCCAACCATTCAAACACAATAAGAGGAATAGCGCAGAATTGTGGGTGGTGTTCCTTCTAAGAGAGCACTTCCGGAGTCTCGCGTTGGGGAAGGATCGGTATTGGTCTCTCATTGCGGCGCTCTGCGCCGCGGCAGGAATCACGCAGTCCAATGATCAAGCCTATGGGCCAGATGAGTTGAAATCATGGTGGCAGAAGAATTGGCCTCGGACCTATAACCAGCTTGAACAAACCCAATCGACACCGGATGTGAGCGGCACCGCCTATCATCAGGACTTTGAATGGTTCACAGTATGGATTGAGTGGCAACGTACCCAACTACCCACGGCCAGGACCTAAAGGCGCGGGATGTGCGATTCTAGATGGCGGTCGTTCCAGCCGGTTTCACCTTAGAAGGAGGCGGTTTTTGCAGATTTTCTTGTGTGCCTTCCTTGAAGATCGTGGCGAGCATCGCAACCTTCAACACCAGCAATCCTACGCCGACCCATACCACGTATGGCTGCACTCCGCCCAGCTCGCCTAACATCTGCTGCTGGGCGGCCCCGCCCGAGTTCCGTTCGCTCTTTATTTTTCCGATCTGTTCTTTGATGTGCCAGAAATAAATGTAGTTGGCGCTCGCGCCCGCCATGACCCGCCATACAATATCGGCAGACAGATCCTGGGTCAGATAGAACGCGATGACCGGTCCCAGCGCATAAATCATCGCGTACGCGTACATCTTTCGATAAAGAAACCAGAGGAAAGGCTCGAACACGAACGCAGGCCAGTGCCAGGTGAAGGCAAATCGAGGGCCATTCGGCGTTGAAAACTTCTTAAACGTTTCCAGGTAGCGGTCCGCGTTCGGCCCGATAAACGCGCGCCACAAGTCCTGTTCGGTTACCGGTGGAGGTGGCTCAGCCGCAACCGGTATTTCGGCGTCCTCCATCAGAGAGCTTCCGCATTGATGGCAAAACTTTGCATCATCGGCGTTCTGTTGTCGACATTGCGCACAGACTTTCATACAACCCACCTTATCCCATCCACCACGAGTTGGCGTCAAGCAAGCAGGGATGTGATGGCTGATTCAATGGTGGCGGAACAGGGTCAACCTTGAGCCAAGTCGTTGTATTGCTTTCACTAACTCCCTATGGTAGCTTCGCCATTTGACGAAGGGAGTGGTGTGTCATGCCGACTGAAGAGGTCCGCCGCCTGGCAGGGCAGTATCTGATGGATACGTATACACGGCAGCCTATCTCCATTGTCCGTGGGAGAGGCGCCCGCGTGTATGATCTGGAGGGCCGTGAGTACCTCGACTTTGTGGCCGGCATTGCGGTGAATGTACTGGGGCATGGACACCCCGATTTGATGGTCGCGATCCAAAAGCAGGCGCAACATCTGATCCACGCCTCGAACCTGTATTATACCGAGCCACAGGTGTTCTTCGCGCAAGCATTGGTCGATCATTCGTTCGCTCAAAGGGTCTTTTTCTGCAACAGCGGCGCCGAAGCGAACGAAGCGGCCATTAAACTTGCACGACGTTATGCCTATGAGAAATATGGCGCCGGGCGACATGAAATTCTCACCATGCGAAACTCCTTTCACGGTCGGACGATGGCGACGCTGACGGCCACTGGACAGGAGAAAGTCCAAAAGGGGTTTGAACCACTCGTGCCGGGGTTTGCGTATGTCCCCTTGAATGACTTGCAGGCTATCGAGCACGCTGTCTCTGAAAGAACGGCCGCCGTGATGTTGGAACCCATTCAAGCTGAAGGCGGAGTTCATGTCGCAGAACCGGCCTATGTGAATGGTCTGCGCGAATTGTGTCGCCAGCGCGATATTCTGCTGATTTTTGACGAAGTCCAGACAGGCATGGGACGTACAGGGACGCTATTCGCCTACGAA
>JBEVJJ010000321.1:0-10226 GCA_040510255.1 Nitrospiraceae bacterium
CGATGGGCCGATCTTTGATAAAGACGCCGAGGCGACGGATCGCTCCTTCGACGAGGTCCTCCAAAACGTTCCATTCACGGTTCGGTTGTAACATCCCGGCCTCCAGGCGGGACATGTCCAACAGATTGCCGACGAGTCGATTCAAATAATCCACTTGCTCCTCGATGCTTGTTATGACTTCTGCACTCACTCGACTGTGCGGCCCATCAGCGTGCAAGCTAAACAGCATTGATTTGATCGTGGTCAGCGGTGTGCGGAGCTCATGGGAGACCGAGGACAATAATGACGACTTGATGGCATCGCTTTGCCGCAAAGCATCCAGTGTTTTCGCTTGGCTGACCTTCAGTGCTTGTTCGGCCTTCAGGAAACGCCAGGTCCCTAAGACGGCCAGCGTCACTACGAGGAAGACGACCACGACCTCCCATCGGATCAGCTGTTGGATGCGCGCTTCAGAGTGTTGAGTCAACAGGGTCACGGCATCATTGGCCGTGGTGAGCAAGGCAATATTGTCCTCGAGGAGTTTCTTGCGGATGCTCTCACGGGTCGCGATCGGCTGAGCGGCAAGAAAGGCTTCGGCCAGGTTTGTGAACTCCGCCAGTAGACGTCCTTGTTCGAGCAGTTTCGAACGGATTTCTGCCGTTGGAGCTGCAGGGAGTGACACAGTGCTGACAAACTGAGTACTCGTGGAACCTCCGTCGATCAGGACACGAAGACGTTGCTCGAGCAGAGCTCGCGTATCCTGATGGTGCACCGCGACGCCTTGTGCGGCCAACAGCAACTCTTTCATGTAGCGTTCTAACAACATGCGCTGACGTCCGGCCATATCGATGGCCTGCGCGTCAGCTTCTCGATAGTGAAGAACAGTTAATGTGAGAGGAATACTCGCAAGGCCGGTGATGATAATCAGGCCAAGAATTCCCGCAATTGACCAGCTGTGATTCCAAGTCTTGCTCGACCGAAGAGCCGGGGCCCCATGCATAGCGACCTCTAGGTAAGGCATCTTACCAATGATACAACAGATTCCTCCAGCTCACTCAGGCCTTCAATCACTCGTAGCGCATTAACGAAGCGAGTGTGCGGTTCTATGGAATCTTTCATCCTGAGGGGTAATCTTCAGTGGACCTCGTTATAGAGGTATGCATCTGGAGCTGTATTGCCACTCTCCCACGGAGGAAATTCTAAGATGTGGGCGCTTCTGATGTGCCCTCGGAGTACGACCACCACTGGACAACAGATGAGTGATTCGGTACAAGGTAACACTCCCTAAGGAGCTGTCCTCAGGAGGTAACATGAACGAGGTCTGTCGCCAGCACCTTTCGAGATCCACATGAAAGCACTTCTCCTTCGTCTCACCAGGTCGGTCCTCGCCTCCTGTAGCCTGATTTCGCTCACCTCACTACCAGCAATAGCCGGCGGCCTTTCCCTCTATGAAATAGGCACCTCGGACGTCGGTCTGGCTAGCGCCGGCTGGGCCGCCCGCGCGCAGGATCCCGCGACCCTGCTCAAGAATCCCGCCGGCATGAGCCGGCTCGAAGGCAACCAGTTTCAGGGTGGAGCGCAATTGCTGCAGGCGGGAGTCGCCTTCTCTCCCACCGCCGGAACGACGGTGGATGGAAACAGCGGCGGTAATCCGATCGGCGTCCTTCCGGCCTTGAGCATGTTTTATGTGCACGGTCTAGGGGAAGATTTCAAAATCGGACTCGGCATCTTTTCGAATTTTGGACTCGGCATGAGTTACGACTCCGGCTGGGTCGGCCGCTATTACGCCTTGAATAACACTCTGCTCGGCCTTAGCGTCATGCCAGGACTCAGCTATCGCATTAATGAACAATGGTCAATCGGGGTCGCAGCCAACGTCATGATCGGGCATCTGAACTACAGTGCCGCCATTAACAACCGGGATACGATCCTAAACCCCAACGCCCCTGATGGGAACATGGCAATGAACGACACCACCGTCGGAGGAGGAGGAAATGTCGGCCTGCTCTACGAACCCAGAAAGGGCACCAGGTTCGGTGTCACCTATTATTCCCAGGTGAAACTTAATTTCGCAGCCACTCCCGCCTTTACCGGGTTGTTGGGTGCCGTTGGAACCGCGCTCCAAAACCGCGGGCAGTTGAACCATGAGCTTGACCTGGGCGTCACAGTCCCGCAATCCGTGATGGTGAGTTCATACCACGAATTTACGGATCGCTGGGCGATGATGCTGGATTTCGGCTGGCAGGACTGGAGTCAGTTCGGCAAGGTGGAAATCGGCCTGACCGGTACCCCTTCAACCATAAGCACAACCACCTCACTCAATTACCAGGATACCTACCATGTGGCGCTGGGAAACCGCTATCGGATCAATCAGGCCTGGCTCATCAACTCCGGCTTTGCCTGGGACAGTTCGATGATTCCGAATAAGAACTATTCGGTGTCGCTGCCGGTTGGCCAGCAATTCCGATTCGGTCTCGGCGCAGAGTGGCAGGCCAGTCCCAAACTCAACGTTGCGTTCAGCTATGAACTGGCCTATGGCGGGGACTTATCCGTGAACCAAAATCGCGGGCCATTGGCAGGCGCGGTTGTGGGACAGTTCCCGACGAGCTATGTGAATTTCTTCCAGGTGAGTTTCATCTGGGGGAGCGGTGGAAGCCGGATCGCGAACGGAACAAGTTAAGAATTTTCGAACAACCGCGATTCTGCAATCCTTCAGATTGCTCCTGTTGTACTCTGCGTCGACGATTGAACTGCGTGAGGCTTAATCTGCCGGAATGTTGATCATAAGCGATGCAGGTTGCTCTTCGCGAATCGTGACCTTCGGCTGGTTAGAAAGCAGCACATATCCATATCGTTTCAGCACCGGAACGAGTCGTTCCGCCTCAGGAGGCAAGGTTGAGCGGTAGGGTTCCGGCAACAACACCATCGTCTTGCCCGGTTGCTTCAACAAAGTCGTGATCCTATTTTCCTCTCCCACGTCAACGAATATGACTTTACGCTGCGCATAAAACACCGTGGATGGTTTCGTGGAACCATAGACGATCAAGTGATCGTTAGGGGTAAGGCTCGCACCTGCCGCATGGGCCAATTCCTGCGGTGGAGCAATGAAATATCGGTTCAGCAGCGGAAAGGTTAACCCAATGGCGATCAAGGCTACCAACGCAAATGCCACGCCTGCAGCCCAAAATACTCCAGCACGACGTCGTTCATGCAGTCCGAAGTACCCCACGACCGCCATGCCGACCAGCAGGACCATCGCAGCCACATAAGGCCCCGCATTCCAGGCGCTCGGGTCTACAAGGTTTGCTGCCGGAAAATTCTTAAGCATCTTGCTAAGAAATCGGTAGTAGGTCCATGGGATCATCGAAAAGACCAACGCGAATAAGAATCCAAGTCCCATCATCACATAGATGGAAGCCCGCACGCCTTTCCGGACCGGTTCCAGTAGCGCTCGCTGCCAGTACATCGCCGTCAACAGAGCGGCCGCGGGAAAGAGCGGGGCAATGTAATGTTGGAGCCTCGTGGCGGAAAGTGTAAAAAACGCAAATGCGCCGATGATCCAGACGGTTGCAAACAACTGTAGCTCATCGGATGCAGGTTCGATGTCTTGTCTGTGAGGTAACGAGGCATCGAATCTCCTGCGAAAACTTCGCCAGGCCTGCACCGCCTCATACATCGCCATGGGCAGTAGGCCGCTCCAAGGGAAAAATCCTAAAAGGAGGACGGGAAAGTAGAAAAACAGTCCGAACCCATGTCCTTCCATGGGCGCCATGAAGCGGCCGACTGTGTGGGCTTTCGCAACCGTCACATACGCGAGCCCGTGGATCCACAACATGGTCGCGTACCAGGGGAGCGTCAGAGCGATAAAGACTCCTAATCCAAGCAGAGGGAATCCGCGGTGCCAGTAGCCGGTCCACCGGCGGGTGAGGGACAAATACAGACTCATCGTAAGAAGAGGGATGATGAATCCGACGGGTCCCTTGGTTAACGTGGCCAATGCCATCCCGGCATAAAACACCCAGAACCAATGACGACCTCGCCCTGTACTGTGAAGGCCTGCCCAGAATCCCCATTGCGCCGCGGTCGTGAAAAAGACCAATACACTATCGGTCAGCGCCATGCGATTGAGAAAGATGATTTCGCAATTGAGAAGCAACATGAGCGAACTCAACAACGCAACCTGCTGATTCTGCCAGCGAGCCGTGAACCAGTACTGAAGAAGGATCAGTGCCATTCCGAACAGTGCCGAGTGGAATCTCGCAGCAAACTCGTTCGTCCCAAACATGTGATAGGAGGCCGTCATCAGCCAATAGACGAACGCCGGTTTATAAAAACGCGGTTCATAATTGAACGTCGGTGTGATCAAATCGCCGGTTTCAAACATTTCACGACCCGCTTCGGCATTTCGTCCTTCGTCGCGGTCCGTCAAACCAACCGATCCCAAGCCCCCAAATAACAGAACGCCGCTTAATGCGATGAGAATGGCGAGGCTCGAGAGATGTCGGACGGGGGGGGGTGGGGAGCGAATCCATGCTAACTTTCAGCTATTCCAGGTGGAAAGACAGGCCGTTTGCGACATCAGCCATTTATTTCCGGAGGGCGCCGTGAGCAGATGACGGATTTCGGTATTTGTACGTGAGCACACGTCGGATCATCCACCGCACGGCAATTCGATGGTTCTGGCTTTTAAAAACCCGGTTCCCCGCACCCTAGGTTGACACTCCATGGATACGCGAATAATGACGGACAGGGACTTCTTTGACCGTGAACCCACACATGAGGGCCAGCGCCGGGAAGAACCGGTGCAAGCCTTCAAAGAGCTGCAATCGTTCCATGACGGGCCGCCGAAAAATCTTTAAGGGACACCCCGTGTCATGGACACCGTCATGCGTGAAGATATTTCTGATGAAGTTGCCCACCAACGACGACACCTTGCGGACGAGGTTGTCTTGTCGATCTTTTCGCCAGCCACAGACCAGGTCATAAGTTTCGATATAGGGCAACAACTTCAAGATGTCTCCGCTGTCCTGTTGAAGATCTCCGTCAGTGTGGATAATGAGCTCGCCGTCGCTGTTATTAAACCCGGCATCGAGCGCAGCGGTCTTCCCGTAGTTACGATCAAAGTGGAAGGCTTTCACTTCGTGATACTGAGCAGCTAATCGATCCATGACTTCACTGCTTCCGTCGGTACTGCCGTCATCAACGAGAATAATTTCAAATGGACGAGTCCGCGAGGAGGGATGCACACGCATGACCGAGAGCAAACTCTCGATGAGAGGAGGGAGATTCTCTCGCTCATCCTTGATTGGGACAATGACAGAAGCCCATGGGCGTGGCCCATCGGTCATAAAAAAAGCCGATCGGATTTGATATCAGCGGTCCAAGAAGACGAGCTCGCGGCCGCATTCTATCGAAGGTCTGGACGACGGTCAATCGCGACGTGATACGGCAGTCCAAAAGCGCCTCAGAAGAAACTGAATTCTTTACAAAAAGGATGGTCACAAACGAAAAACGATCTGTCCGCAAATTAAGTGGGGTAGTGCATGTGTCCAACTGCGGCGTTCAACCTGGCGCAGGTGGCTCACGAAGTTGGATGGCCAGAGTCATTGAATGAAGATCTCGTTTCCTTCGGCAGGGACTCTAGGAGGCGATCGGCCCACTGCGACGGCAGTTTTTCGACGGAGTCGTAAATTCTTGATTGCCACCAGGACGAGACCTCGACGAGGTCCTCTTTCTCTAACCGATGCTCGACGATATCGAAGGTATCATGCCGATAGAGCACGACATCGATGGGATATTCAACACTGGTTGAACTGGTCCGAGTGGCGTCAAAGGCGAGGAAGCCCACCTTCATGGCGAGGTCCATGCTGGAATGGTACCGTAACACACGATCGAGGAGGGGTTTCCCATAGCCTGTCTCGCCGATGATGCAATAGGGCGTACCTTCACTCACCTCGACCCAATTCCCTTGCGGATATATGAGATACAGTTTGTGCTCCTGGTCATTTTCCAGCTGTCCTCCAACCAGGGCGTGGAGATCAAATGTCAATCCTGCTTTGCCGAGCGCTTCTTTGTCCTCTTGTGCGACCCGACGGATCTGTGCGGCGAACACGTTGACCGCTTTGAACAGCTTGTCGAACGTTTGATCGCCTTCGCTGATGGCTTCATCGAAATAGGTGACAGCTTTGTCTCGAACGGAGCGCAGTCCAGACGTCATGAGAAACATCGAGTGCCGTCCATGCTGATGGATAGAGACCTTCCGTGCGGTGATACACTCCACGCCGGATGTGACGCGGGTATCGGCAATGCCGATCAAGCCATCCTCGACTTTCATGCCCAAGCAAAATGTCACTGTGCCTCCTCCGCTATCGGGATTGTACTGTGAATCGGGCGCGGAGCAAAGAAGGTTTCGAAGATAGCGTCCCCGACACCGTTCAGCTGCTCTTGGAATTGATCCAGGAATTCGTGTAAGCCATCAGCGACACATTCCTCAAGATCGCCGAAGTCCAGTTGTGCGCGCAAACGGCCCAGCCTTTTTTCGGCTTGGTTCTGGTAGGACCCATGCTCGGACCCGGAAATGGCGTGCAGCGAATTCTCGCTCTTGATGAGGCAGTACCGGATGGCTCGCGGGAAGGTGGAGTCGAGAATTAAGAAAGCGCTGACGTCGTCCGGCGAAATGCGGCCAAAGCGTTTGTAGTACATTTCGAGGGCGCTTGCGGATTTCAAGAGGGCGGACCATTGAATAATATCGAACGGCGTACCGACCTCGGCCACGGTCGGGAGCAACATGAAATATTTCACGTCGAGGATGCGGGAGGTTTTGTCCGCTCGTTCAAGGAGACGGCCGAGCCGCGCAAAATGCCACCCTTCCCCATGCGACATGGTCGCGTCGGTAATCCCCAGGAAGAGATGACTCGCGGCTTTGACATCTGACAGAAACGCGTGGAGATTGTGGCTGGATAACCCTTTGGACACGGCATCCCTGACCATTAAATTGAAGCGGTTGACCTGCTCCCACATGTCGGTGGAAATGATTTCCCGGACCGACCGGGCGTTCTCCCGCGCGGCCACGACGCAGGATAGAATCGAATTGGGATTTGAGGCATCGGAGGAGAGGAATTGGATCACGGCCTCCCTCGTCACCTTCCCGTACCGGACGGTGAAATTCTCATGGTCTCCGGTGGTTGCCACTAAGGGTTCCCATTGCTCCGTCGTGCCTCTGGGTAGATCGAGCGTGAGATTCAGATTGACCTCGATGAACCTGGCATAGTTCTCCGCTCGTTCGATATAGCGGTTCAACCAATAGATGGAACTCGCGACACGACTCAGCATCGGTGCCCAAGCCTTGCTTGCTCAGCCAGCCTGAGTTCGGTGCCCGTATGCAATTTTGCGGTGGAAGAGGCGTTCATGAGAGGACCCACGTATCCTTGTTTCCCCCGCCTTGGGATGAATTCACCACCAGGGAGCCTTTCCTCAACGCCACGCGTGTCATGCCTCCCGGTAGGACGTACACATCGCGCCCGTACAGGACGTACGGGCGTAGGTCGACATGACGCCCTTCCAAATGATCTTCCACAAGAGTGGGCACTCGCGAGAGCGCAAGGGCGGGTTGGGCGATATAGTTGCGTGGGTCGGCCTCAATGCGCTCGGCACAGTCCGCTCGCTCTTGCTTTGAAGCCTGCGGGCCGATCATCATCCCATACCCGCCAGCTTCGTTGGTGGCCTTCACCACCAGTTGGTCCAAATGTTCCAATACATAGGCCCGGTCCCGTCTGTCTGAACAGATGTAGGTGCGTACATTCTGGAGGATCGGTTCCTCCGCCAAATAGTAATTGATGATCTTTGGAACATAGGCATAGATTGCCTTGTCGTCCGAAACCCCTGTGCCGGGTGCATTGGCGAGCGCCACTCTGCCATTTCGGTACGATTCCATCAGACCAGGGATCCCGAGCACAGAATCGGGGCGAAACGCGAGCGGGTCTAAGTAGTCGTCGTTGATTCGCCGGTAGATGACGTCTACGCGCTGAGATCCCTTGGTGGTTCGCATATGGACGTAACCATCCATCACCACAAGGTCATTGGCTTCCACAAGCTCCACTCCCATCTTTTGCGCGAGCAAGGAATGTTCGTAATAGGCCGAGTTGAAGATTCCCGGGGTGAGAATCACAACGGTTGGATCGGGGAGGTCCGAAAGATACCGGAGTGTTTCCAGAAGTTGGCTTGGATAGCCATCGACTGGCCGCACGCGATACGCGTCGAAGAGCTCCGGAAACGTCCGCTTCATGACCTGCCGGGCTTCTAACACATAGGCGACGCCAGACGGGCACCGCATGTTGTCTTCAAGGACATAATACTGGCCGTCGCCGATGCGGACCAGATCGATGCCTGCGATGTGGCACCATATGCCACGCGGAGGTTTGAGCCCCCAGCAGGCCTTTAGAAATCCTCTACTGGAGTAAATGAGTTCGCTGGGGATGACTCCGTCCTTGAGGATCTTTTGGTCGTGGTACACATCGTCAATAAATAGATTCAACGCGCGCAGGCGCTGGCGAAGCCCCGATTCGATGGTCTCCCAATCCGCTGGTTCGATAATCCTAGGCACGATGTCGAAGGGAAAGATCTGCTCATGCCCGTCGCCACTGCCATAGACGCCGAACGTCATCCCCATGTTGAGGATGACGCGCTCAGCCGCTTGCTGGCGCTTTTTGAGTTCCCCTTCCGGCAGTGAGGCAAACTTTCTGAGCAAGAGGGTACTGCCGGGTCGTGGCTGACCGATCCCCTCATACAGCTCGTCGTAGAACTCGCCCGGGTCGTAGTGCGAGAATTTCATGGTAGGGCCCTCGTGACCGTGGATGCGTCCTAGCAAAAAATCGTCTCACGCACAAGAAGACTGAATCTCATCCATCGCAGTGAATTTCGACGCTATGGCAGAAATCATATCGCGGTTTAGGTACATCCTTGGCTTCAAGCCAATTATGCCATTCTCTGACGGAGGGACTCATGCCTCGGTCGTAGACGGCACGTAGGCCCGTCCGCACTTGGTGACGGGCAAGAATCACTTCATGATTGACCCTAACGAAAGGATACGCGTATCCCTGCGGAAAATCGAGTTGGTGCCAGAGCACCTTCCATCCGGTTTGTGCTCCGCCTACTTGGGGTTCGACTGTGGCAAACTGGGGTGAACTATTGGATTGGGAGGGGACTAACGGGAGTCGGTATCAGGCCCTCCGACTCCCAAGCCCTTGAAGTTGTCCGATGTGCACGGTTCGTGTCGGACCAAGCGGACTGATGTTCTGCTTCTAGAAAACTTTCTAGAAACGCTCATAAGAGTACTGGCTAGGGGATCACCGAGCTACAAATCTGTGGCTTCTCCAGTATTTTGTCCTCCGTATTTCCTCAAGGAGCAGTCACATGCACAACGTCACCTGGTATGCGCAGCGACCATTGGACGCCTCATCTCTGAATGAGCATGGGATCGTGAAACAGGTGTCTTCCACCGACGGATCGAAAGAGAGCTCTGATCATGTCGCCTCAGGATGGAGATGGCGGTTGAGTGGGCTCACCTTGGGGGAGACTGAGCACCAGGTGCACGAGGTAACCGTTCGGTTCTAATGTAGTCCTTCCGATCTCAATACCAGACCCATAGTCGTCCAGCTGCTCGAGGGATCATCATGGTCACCGCACAGCGCATTCGAGTGTTACTCGTGGACGACCACACCATGTTTCGGCAGGGTTTACGGACGCTTCTTCAATCCTATCCCGATATCGACGTGGTCGATGAGGCAAGCGACGGTGCGGAGGCGGTGTCAAAGGTGTCCGCCGTACGGCCGGCTGTCGTCGTGATGGACATCAGCATGCCGAAGATGGATGGCGTGGCTGCCACGCGTCATCTCAAGAGCCAGCATGCTCACGTGACCGTAGTCGGCCTCTCAGTCACCGGACAAGGGTATCAGGTTGACGCGATGCTGAAGGCCGGAGCGGTCAAGGTATTAACCAAGGATAGGGCGGTCGACGAATTGTATGACTGCATCAAGATCGCCGCCGCCTAGCCTCGTCAGCCTTGAAGTACACCGCCTAGCGGTAGCCATTCTGCAGCACATACAGCGGGTTAATGACGGTCAGAATGACTTTCTCACCCGTCGTTAATCCATCCTTCCTCATCTCTTGAGTGGCCCGAAACACGAGTTCGCCGAGGATCGATCCCACAATCGGGGTGATCAGCAGATCTTGGATGCTGGGCCGTTCCG
>JBEVJJ010000322.1:0-3577 GCA_040510255.1 Nitrospiraceae bacterium
CCGTCACCTACAGTTGATTGCCGAAAGCGATCTCAACGATCCTCGTATAGTACGGCCCCAAGAACTCGGCGGCTATGGCATCGACGCGCAATGGAACGACGATTTCCGCCATGCCTTGCATTGCGTTTTGACCGGCGAGCGCAATGGGTATCACGCCGATTTCGGGTCAATCGCCGATCTGGCCAAAGCGCTTAAGCGCATATTCGTCTACGACGGCGGTTACTCGGCATTTCGAAAGCGCCGTCAAGGTAAGCCTCCCACAGGATTATCGGGACACCATTTTTTGGGATTTTTGCAAAATCACGATCAGATCGGTAACCGAGCCAAAGGCGAACGCATTGGCCACTTATTGAGTCTTGGGCGCCTCAAGATCGGCGCTGCCCTGGTCTTGACCGCTCCTTTCGTTCCATTGTTGTTTCAAGGTGAGGAGTGGGGCACGAGTGCGCCGTTTCTCTACTTTACGGATCACCAAGACCCCGAATTGGCCCGGGCGGTTACCGAGGGACGGCAGCGCGAATTCGCCTCTTTCGGCTGGAGGCCGCAAGATGTTCCCGATCCTCAAGCGCGCGAGACCTTCGAATGCTCCAAGCTCAACTGGAATGAGCGGGACATTGAACCGCACACCGATTTAGCGGCGTGGTACCGCCAGTTGATTCAACTGCGACGAGAAATCCCCGCGCTGTCGGACGGCCGGCTCGAGCGAGTTCGGACAACCTTTGATGAGAGCGCAAAATGGTTCGTCGTTAGGCGCGGACCGGTCGTGGTCGCCTGCAACTTAAGTGACATCGCCCAGCGCGTGCCCGTCGGTTTGGACCCTGACGCCGAAGTCCTGTTGGCTTCGGAAAGTAACGTCCAGTTCACTCACGATGCCGTTGTGCTGCCTCCGGACTCTGTGGCGATTCTGATATCGGCGGAACCTCGCGAATGAGACGCGCATCCTCGCATTCCGATGCGTTCGGAATCATGAAGCGCTACAAAGACGCGCTTGGAAGCTGGCGCCAAACGCCCGAGGATACCTATGCCGCACTTCTTGAAGCAATGGGGCAACCGGAAGCAGAAACGGACGCCCCGCTGCTCGTCGTGCGTCGCGGCCAGCGCAAGCGCCTGAAAGCTCCCGCCGAAATCATCTTCGAAGATGGTGGCACACTGAAGGTCGAAGCAACCCTTCCGCAAGCTCTGCCCCTGGGCTACCACACGCTCCGATATCTGGATGGGGACCGTAACATACGTCTGATCGTCAGCCCGGGAGTGTGCTTTCTGCCCGAGGAGTTGCGGGTGTGGGGCTGGTCGGCACAGCTTTATGCCCTGCGTTCTGCTCAAAGTTGGGGTATGGGAGACCTGGGCGATCTCCAGCGTCTGAGTCGATGGTCGGCCAAGGAGTTGGGAGCCGGAGCACTGTTGGTGAATCCGCTTCAGACTTCGTCCCCGGTCGTTCCCCAGCAGCCGAGTCCTTACTTTCCCAGCAGTCGCCGCTATCGAAACCTCTTGTATTTGCGCATCGAAAACATTTCGGGAGCCGCCGAATTGAAAATGGATCTCGATCGCCTCGCCGCTGCCGGCCAAGCTCTTAACAAAGACCGGCGCATCGACCGCGACGCAGTCTTCAATCTCAAAATGGACGCGCTTAAATTGCTTTGGTCGCGCTTTCCCGGTGATTCTCGCTTCAACCGGTTCTGCGACCAGCAAGGCGAGTCACTGGCCCAGTTTGCTACGTTCTGTGTTCTTGCCGAGCGGTACAACTCCGGGTGGCATAGCTGGCCGGCCGACTACTGGCGTCCGGATTCACCCGCAGTCACGCGATTTGCGGCTGATCATGGCGAGGTCGTGCGCTTTTATCAGTGGGTCCAGTGGCTGCTCGACGAGCAGCTCGCCCGCGCCGCCGCCGACATTCCGTTGATGCAGGACCTTCCCATCGGGGTCGATCCGGACGGCGCGGATGCTTGGGCCTGGCAGGATCTTTTCGCCGGCGGCTTCACGGTCGGCGCCCCTCCGGACGAGTACAACACACAAGGACAAGATTGGGGATTGCCGCCGCTGATCCCCTGGAAACTACGCCAGGTGGCCTACGAACCTTTCATCCAGACGATCCGGGCCACCTTAAGACATGCCGGAGGTCTGCGCGTCGATCACGTGATGGGATTGTTTCGTTTGTTTTGGATCCCGAAAAATTCGGATCCCCGCCAGGGTGCCTATGTTCGCTATCCCGAGGACGAACTGCTTGCGATTCTCGCACTCGAAAGCGATCGGGCGAAAGCCTACATCGTCGGCGAGGATCTTGGCACGATCGACGAGAAGTTCCGCCAGCAGCTGATGGATTCTTGCGTTCTTTCGTACCGCCTTGTGTGGTTTGAAAACCATTCGCCCGCCCGTTTCCCTGAACAGGCGTTGGCCGCTGTAACGACTCACGATCTCCCGACGATTGCCGGATTGTGGACCGGCTCCGATCTAAGAGCCCAACGAGAGCTGGGGCTTAACCCCAACGAGGAGGGAATGTATCAGATCCGCGGCCGGCTCTCCGCGATGTTGGGCGTTTCGGAGGAAGCTCCCGTCGAGGAAGTCATCAGACGAACATACAAGCTGCTGAGCCAGACACCGTCAAAGATCGTGAGCGCGACTCTAGACGATGCGCTGGCGGTGGAGGAAAGACCCAACATGCCTGGCGCTTCGCCTGACCGCTGGCCAAACTGGTCCCTCGCTTTACCGATATCTCAGGAAGAGCTGGAGCAGCACGATTTAGCACGGGGGATCGCGCAGGCGCTCAAACAAGGAGGACTCTGATCTGGTTCTTTGGTAAACAAGGCGCGCTATGCCGGTGATCTGTGGTCTTATACCGCAAGCCGATTGTCCATTTTAATCAGGCAGGAGGGAAGGTGCTCTGTGAATAACCAATATCTCGCAACCTATTTGATTGACCATTTAGCGGGTTCGGTTGCTGCCCTCGAGCTCTTGGAAGGACTTAAAGCAACCTATGCCGACACGGCCTTGACGAATTTCTTCACGCAGTTGCAGACTGACATAGCGGCCGATCGAGAAAAACTTCAGAGCCTGATGGATCGGCTGCAAATTGTCGAGAGCCAGCCGCGAAAGGTGATCGCCTGGCTGGCAGAGAAGTCTATCGCATTAAAGCTTCGCGTGGACGACAACGCATGTGGGCCGTTACGTCTCCTTGAAAGTCTTGAGGCCGTGGGACTTGGAATTCACGGAAAGTTAGGCATGTGGCGGTGCTTAAACGCTGCTGCTGAGAATTTTCCCACACTCCAGGGCCTGGTTGACTATGAACGGCTGGCTCGACGCGCCGAGGACCAACGCCGGCGGGTGGAGGTAGTTCGGCTGGAAGCCGCTAAGGCGGCCTTTGCAGCAGCGCGCTACTAATCGTGGTTGAATCAGTTTTACTCGCCGTAACTCGCGTCTCGACCATGGATGTTACTTGGTATCCACGCAGCTCGAATGGATGTGAACAACCGGGACGCTGAGCAAGACGAAAGGCTAAACCTGAACTGCGTCTGGTACGCCGACGTCATCATGACGCTGACAGAGAAGCCGAAATAAAAAATAAATTGATAGGCCGAGAGATCAA